>JAPLGY010000703.1 GCA_026389955.1 Caldilinea sp.
TCAAGATAGTTTTGCCCAGGGCGGCCAGGCTTTGAAAGAGCTCGAAGACCCCCTCGGCGTTGCGCACATCGAGGTTGCCGGTCGGTTCGTCGGCCACCAGGAGAGGCGGGTCATTGGCAAGCGCTCGTGCAATGGCCGCACGCTGTGCCTGCCCTGCAGAGAGCACGGCAGGGAACTTGTGGGCATCCTCTGCCATCCCAACCTCTTCGAGACGGTACAGGGCACGGGCGTAGCGTTCTTCCGGCGCATATTGGTTGGCCAGGTCCATCGGGATCATGACGTTTTCGACCACCGAGAGGGTAGGCAGCAGCTGAAAGAACTGAAAGATGATTCCCATGGTCCGGCCGCGCCATTCGGCCATCTGTCCTTCGTCGAGCTGACGGATCGAGGTGTCGGCCACGACGACCTCGCCTGCGGTCGGGTGGTCGATGCCGGTGAACATATTGATCAGCGTCGACTTGCCGCTGCCCGACTTGCCGACGATCGCCACGAATTCCCCGCGCGACACAGCCAGGTCAATTCCTTTGAGCGCCGTGAAAGGGCCGGCGGGGGTCGAGTAGACCTTGACCACGCCCCTCAGGTCGATGACTGGGCCGAGGGTCGAGCCGCCGTTCGGCGGTAGACGGCTGGCGGCGTGGGGAGGGCGGGGGGCTCGGCTACGCATCCATTTCCGCAACAAGGGCACGTCCTTCCGCCGCAGAAGCCAGCTGCACATCTTCTACAATCCGCCCATCCTCGATGCGCAGCACGCGCGAGACGCGCGACGCCAGCTCGCGGTCATGGGTGGCCATCAGGATGGTCTTGCCGGCTGCCACCAGCTGTTGAAAGACCGCAAAGACGGCAGATGCCGTCTGCGAGTCCAGGTTGCCGGTCGGCTCGTCGGCCGCCAGAAAAATCGGGTCATTGGCCAGGGCGCGGGCGATGGCCACACGTTGGCGCTGCCCCCCCGAGACGGCCGCAGGTCGTTTGTCGGCGTGATCGGCAATCCCGACTGCGGCCAGCAGCGCACATGCGCGTGTGCGCTGCTGGTGCGGCGAGCCGTACAGACCGGCAAAATCCATCGGCAGGGCCACGTTCTGGGCGCAGGTCAGCATCGGCATCAGCTGAAACGATTGAAAGACCACCCCCACCGAACGGCCCCGCCAACGGGTCAGCTGCCCTTCACTCATTCGATGCACTGCGTGGCCGTCGACCCAGATCTCTCCTGCGGTCGGGCGGTCGATCCCGGCCACCATGTTGATCAGGGTCGACTTGCCCGCCCCCGAGCGGCCAAGCAGCGCCACAAACTCGCCGTGCTGGATGGTGAGGTCGATCTCTTTGAGCGCATAGAACTCTCCAGCCGGGGTACGGTAGGCTTTTTGCAGCCCGGCCAGCACGATCAACGGCGTCTGCGGCGGTCCATCCCCCGATCGCTCATTCATAGGCCAGCACCTCCCGGATGGTCAGCCGCACGGCGCTGCGTGCAGGGCCCAGGCTGGCCACCACTGCCAAGGCCAGCAGCACAAAAAACCAGACGACCGCTGCCGGCAGCGAGTAGGTGAACGAAAGTGGTGTGTCCAAGAGCGCCACCCCGATCTGCCAGCTCATCGCCTGGGCGATCGGATAAGACAAGACCAGGCCGATCCCCCAGCTCAGGAGGGCAATTCCTATACCTTCCAGCAAGA
>JAPLGY010000521.1:0-2506 GCA_026389955.1 Caldilinea sp.
GGTCGGTCAGGTCGTTCTGCATCTCCATCTGCATCGCCAGAGTATCCAGCCCGATGCCCAGCGTAGCGGCCAGCAGCAGCGGAATCCACAGGCTCATCGACAAGCTGACTGCGTGCAGCGGGTTATCCGGGTCTATCTGCAGCACGTTGCCCGCCTGGGCACGCACGGGTCTGAGCAACATCAGCAACCCCAGCCCCGCCGGCACCGTCATTCCCCACCCCAACCATGCCCAGGATTTCACCAGGTCCGTTCCCTCGAGGGGGAGTCCCTCCCGGCGCAGCAGCACGGTCAGCCCTGCCAGCAGCAGCGACAGATGGACCAGCGCCACCAACGCATAGGCAGGGTGGGCGAACTGTCTGTAGGGGGTTCCTGCGGAGCGCCGCTTCTGCGCCAGGTTGGCCATCCACAAGATGAGCAGCACCGGTAAAAACTGCGCAATTGTCCCGATCCATTCCACCATGTGCAACGCCTCATTTCTTGTCTTCGTGTAACGGCGCAGGCTGTCGGCAAAACGCGTTCAGCGATGCAGGCTGAGTTTCTATTCTGACCGATCTGGGCGATTTTGACAACCGCAACGCCGCAAGTTTCTGTGCTCTGCACCCTTTTCAACGCGGCCGCCAGAGAGAAAAAAGTGGTGCAAGTGGGTTTTCAATAGATTTTTGGAGAAGCCATCCCCATTCCCATTTTGCTGTTGGACAGAGTCGTATGAGTGCGGTAGACTACAGCTCCACCCGAATCTTCTGGACAATGCCACGGGCATTGGGAACATGCCCGAAGGAGATTGAAATGGCCACTGTTCTTCGCTCTTTTCAGAGCAAGCAGGTCGAACAGCCCCGGCAACGTGAGGCCGCCGACCCTGGGGCCCCTGCACCAGACAAAACGGACCCCAACCCTCCGGCAAATGTCCGGCAGAAGAAAGAGGGGGGGGCTGCACGCCGGACCCGCCGCAACGCCGCCAATGGCCGCTTCGAGCAGACGGTGTCTGGCTCGGATCTGCTGCAGGCCTCGGCCGCTGTGCCGAAGGTGACCCCGCAGATCCCGCGGCCCGGCATCCTGGCGGAGCGTTACCAGGAATTTTTACACGAGTGGGATCAGACCCACAGCCTGCCGCAGCATCGGGTCTACACGCCGACCTTCGACCTGACCGCGCTGACACTCGATGCGATCTGCCAGGCCGACGAAGTCTACAACCGCGAGCTCAGCTGGCTCGATTTCAACTGGCGTGTGTTGTACGAGGCGATCGATACCCGCACCCCGTTGCTCGAGAGGCTCAAATTCATTGCTGGGATTCGCCTGCTCAACTACACCGATCTGGGCCCTGCCGAACGTGAGCGGCTGCGCGACTACTTTTTGCGCGAGGTCTACCCCATTCTGACCCCGCTGGCGGTCGACCCAGGCCACCCTTTCCCGTTTATCAGTAACCTGACGTTGAGCCTGGGGGTGGTTTTGATCGATCCGGGCACCGGCGAACGCCAGTTTGCCCGCGTCAAAGTGCCCCCTTCGCGGCCGCGTTGGGTGCCTCTTGAACAGCAGATGCATTTTTTGCCCCTCGAGCAGCTGATTGCGGCGCACCTGGATACCCTTTTCCGTGGCATGGAGATCGTCGCAGTCTTCCCATTTCGGGTGACACGCAACGCCGACCTTGCCCGCAACGAGGAAGAGGCCGACGACCTGCTCGATATGATCAGCGAGGAGCTGCGCGAGCGGCGCTTCGCGCCGGTAGTTCGGCTGGAAATCGACGCCAAGGTGCCTTCCGATATCCTGGGTTTGCTCCAGAGCCAGCTGCACCTCGAAAACAACGACGTCTATCTGGTGCATGGGTTGCTGCGTCGTGTCGATCTGTTTGCCCTGGCCGACATCAACCTGCCCCACCTGAAATACGAGCCCTACATCCCGACGGCCCCTTCGCGGCTGGCCGGCATCAGCAGCAAAGGACGCCCCAGCGAGCTCTTCAACGCCATCCGGCAAGGAGATCTGCTGGTTCATCACCCTTACCACAGTTTCCAATCGACGACGCAGCTGTTTGTCGAGGCAGCGGCCCGCGACCCGCAGGTGCTGGCCATCAAACAGACGATCTATCGTACTTCTGACAACTCACCGATCGTGGCGGCACTGATCGACGCGGCCGGCCGCGGCAAACAGGTTGCGGTGCTGGTCGAGGTCAAAGCGCGCTTTGACGAAGCCAAGAATGTGGAATGGGCGCGCAAGTTGGAGGAAGCGGGCTGCCATGTGGCCTACGGGCTGGTTGGGCTGAAAACCCACTGCAAGATGTCGCTGGCCATCCGCCAGGAAGAAGAGGGGCTGCGCGCCTACTACCATGTCGGCACCGGCAACTACAATGCCAAGACGTCAGCCACCTACACCGATCTCGGGCTGCTCAGCTGCAACCCTGAACTGGGCGCTGATTTGATGGACCTCTTCAACTATCTGACCGGCTACAGCTATCAGGTCGACTACCGCCGGCTGCTGGTGGCGCCGGTCAATATGCGTCAGCGTTTTCTTGAAT
>JAPLGY010000521.1:2517-10667 GCA_026389955.1 Caldilinea sp.
TTGATCGAACAAGAGATCCAACATGCCCTGGCAGGCCGCTGCGGGCGCATCGTCGCCAAGATGAATGGGCTGGAAGATTCGACGATCGTACGCAAGCTGTACGAGGCCAGCCAGGCTGGGGTGATGATCGATCTGATCGTGCGCGGCAACTGTCGGCTCCGCCCTGGGTTGGCTGGGGTCAGCGACAACATTCGTGTGCTCAGCATCATCGGCCGTTATCTGGAACATGCCCGGATCTACTATTTTGCCAATGCAGGCGAGCCGCTCTGTTATATTGGGAGCGCAGACTGGATGCGTCGCAATCTGAGCAGCCGTGTGGAAGCGGCGGCGCTGATCGAAGATCCGCGCCTGCAAGAGTATCTGTCGATGATTTTGCAGAATTCGCTCGACGACCACCGCCACGGTTGGGAACTCCAACCGGATGGGCGGTATCGACAGCGCCAGCCATCGGTGGGCTGCAATGCTCTGGAAGCAGGCGGTATACAAAACTATTTGATGCAGCATACCCGCATGACCTCGGTGCAGGCCGGGTGACCTGCAGCGCCAATTGTTTGTCCAAAGACACCCAGAGGAACGATGCGACAATTTTTTGACACGCCGACGATGCTTTTCCGCCACCATTCCTGGGCCAATCTGCGCCTGCTGGCATTTTGTGCCTTTTTGACTCGCGAACAGTGGGCTGTCTCGCTCCTGGGAGGGTATGGGTCGCTCCAGGAGACCTGGCAGCACATCGTGCTGGCCGAACAGTCTTATTTCTCGCGAATCAGCACTGGCCAGCCTCTGGGTCGCCGCAGCGATGCCCCAGATCTGACCCAGATGGAGATGGCAGAATCGCTGACCCGCACCGGCGCAGGGCTCATCGAATGGGCCAGCCGGGTACAGCCCCACGACAGCGTAGCGATCGACTGGGATGGCATGGAGCGCAACGTGCCCAAGACCCTTCTGCTCACCCAGGCCATCAACCATGCCACCGAACATCGGGCCCAGATCATGGCTCTTTTGACCCAGCTGAATCAAGAGCCCCCTGAACTGGACGGCTGGGCATTTTTTGACGAATACAGCGCCCGAGAGGGAGCTTGAGGCTTGCAGGGGGGGCAGCGGAGCTCTTGGGCGCGCCCGGTCAGGGGCTGGCGGGTGTGTGAGGAAGGGGTACGGTGCGCTGGGTGTGCGCGGCGAGGCCGGCGTGCAGCAGTTCGATCAGCAAGGGATTTTGGGGGACAGGCAGCGAGCGCATCCACCGTGAAAAGAGCAACGCCTGGTGTGCTGCCCCCGCGTCCCCGTGGATCGCCAGCCACAGAGACTGCAACCTCAGGGCTGCCGCCATCCCCTCCAGCAGCTGAGTGTGCTGGGGCAGTGCGTCCAGTTCGTTCAGCAGGGAGTGGACCAGCTCCTGTCGGCGATTTTTCCAGACAGCGAACGGGGTGGCGGTTGACCAGGTTTTGGTCGCCCACAGCCTCCAAAATTTCATGGCCGGGTGGGAGACCAGCTGGCTTGCAGCTGCGGCCAGCTGGTCGAGGTGGGGGGCTTCCAGACCAGAGCCAGCGTCGGTAAAAATGGAGAGGTGTGCTTCTGAAAGCTGACCGGGTCCGAACTGCCAGACCAGGTCGTTGTAGAGCTTGTAGTCGCTGGGCAGGTCAACCGCTGCGCGCTGCCAGTGGGCAGAGAGGGCCTGCTGCAGCAGCCAGCGCGCCACAGGCAAGGGAATCTCGAGCATGGTGGAGGGCTCGGCCTGTGGGCTGCGGATCGTCGTCGCCGCACCGAGCGGTTGTGGGGCTGGCAGCTGACTGGCCTCCAACATTTCAGCACCGGAACACTGCACGACCCCCTGGGTGGGGTTGAACAGAATGCTGACCAGCACCCCGTTCGACTGGGCGGGTTCGGTGGGGGCCCGGAGCAGCCAGAGGTTGCAGTAGCCGCTGACATCGGTCAGGCCGAGCAGCGCGCGCCAGCCAATGCTCTCTGGCATGGCGGGGCGCCGACCCATGAACTGCAATTTGCGCAGGTTCCGCTGGACCTGTTCGACCGCAGCGGGGGCTGCGGTCCAGGCCAGCGCAGACAACGCCTGCAAAGCCGCATCGCTTGTGCTGGCCAGGCTGGTCAGTCGTTCGATCGCCGCATGGGCGACCTGGGCGCGTCGATCCTGGGCCATCAGGCGTACGATTCCGGTCTGGTCGTCTGGGGGCAAACGGTTCAACAACCCGAGCACCATTTCGGCGACGTCGCTGCCATGTTCTTGCATTTGCGTCACATATTCCAGATAAACATGGCGGTTGCTCTGTCCATCTGCGATTGCCTCCATCAGGCTTTGCAGGGCGATGTCGTCGTTGCCAGCCAGATCGCTGGTCAGCGCCGGCGCAACAGAGAGCTTCAGGTAGCGTTCCAACAGCACCACAGCCCCCATCCGCTCCAACGCAGTTCGCTTGCGGTCCGCTACGGTCGCCTGAAGCCGTGGCACGATCGTTGCGGGGGGCAGCAGCCGGCACAGCTCTCCCAACCCCCCGCGCAGCTGGCTGCTGGGGTTGCCCAAATGGCGTTCTACGGCGGCGGCCAGCTGCTCGGGTGAAAACTGACTGACAAGGTCGCTCGCATGGGCGATCAGCTCAGCCTCAGTTTTTGTGGCGGCCAGCGCTCCGATCGCCTCTGCAAGCCTGCGTCGCTCCTGAAATCCATCCAGAATTCTTCGTTCGCTCATCTCTTCTGCCTATTTCTCTCTACGTTCATCCCCAACAGGTCGAACCGCCCAAGGCGCTCAAAAGGGCGGAAGAATGCCAAAGCTCCCTCTTGTTGATGGTACAATGAGTGCAGTCAATTTCAACAATTCAACCGAGATGAGGAGAATCACACATGACCAAGTCAAAAACAGCAGGTGCATCCTCACTGCCTGTATCTGCCACTCGGCTGCCGTTGGCTGTTCAGCTGTACACCTTGCGCAGCCTGACTCTGAGCGCCGACGAACAGCTCGGCGCTGTGGCAGCTGCCGGCTATGCGGGGGTCGAACTGGCAGGCAACCTGGGACACAGTGCAGAGTCTCTGCGGGCGCTTCTGGACAAACATGGGTTGCGGGCTGTCTCCGCCCATGTTCCGCTCCAGACAATGGAAAGCGACCTGCCCGAGGTGGTCCGGTTTCACAAAACGCTTGGCAACGACACCTTGATTGTGCCCTGGCTCGCTGAAGCGGAGCGTTCTCCGACCGCTGCTGGCTGGCGCGCGCTGGGCGAGCGGCTCGACCGTCTTGGGCGCCGGCTGCGGATCGCCGACATGCGGCTGCTCTATCACAACCATGACTTCGAGATGGTGCTGATCGACGGCAAGCCGGCGATCGACTGGTTGCTGGCGGGTGCAGACCCCCAAAATGTCGGGTTTGAGGCAGACCTGGCCTGGATCGTTGCGGGCGGCCAGGACGCTGCTGCGCTGCTGCAACAGTACAGCGGCCGGGTGCCGCGGGTCCACGCCAAGGATCTGGGAGACAATCCTGCTGAGCGCGGCCTTGCCGACGTCGGCAGTGGCCGGCTGGACTGGGAGACTATCTTGCCCTCTGTGCTGGCTGCCCAAGCGGAATGGATTGTCGTCGAACATGACCAGCCGCTGGATCCGATCGCCAGCATTCGCCGCAGCCAGGCTTTTCTGGCTGAAAAGCTCAAAATCGGCTGATTCTGCCCTGTGTGAGTCGTTCTGGTGCCAATGTGAGGGGCACGGAGGACCGGAACGACTCTCCTGTTGTCTGCCAGAGGGGATTGGAAAATGGCACAGAGCGCGATGTTTGCTGGCCTCGTCTTTGACCAGGTCGGCCAGCCGGTGGAGGTCACGTGGGTAGGCGCCAACGCTTGCTATGTGGTCGACGAAGATGGGTTCAAACGTCATATCGACGCAGCCCGGGTCGACCGCCAGGTGCTGCATTTCATCCGCCAGCAGGTCGAGGGCCACCGCGACCTTGCTGTCGGCACGATGCTGGAGGTCCTGGGGCGGGACGACCTTTTCACCAAAGTCGCCCTGGAATCGACGATCGACCACATCGAGGAGAACGTGGGTCAATCCATCCCAGAAGAGGCACGCCAATGGCTTGGGATGCTTGGCTTCCGGATCGTGGTAGACGATCAGGGCACGGTGGTGGACATTCAGATGCCGTCGGCGGCTGTCGGGGAGGAGTGAGGCGGCTGTTGCGTGTCGAGTCTCCGGAGGGCCAGCGCAACGGCGGCGGCCCAGGCCAGGACTTTGAACTCGCCAGCTTGTAAGGCCTCTTCAACAACGCTGCGGGACAGCAGCAGCAGCTCCTGCGCTTCCAGATCGTCTGCATCGATCGGCTGTTGCCAGCGGGCACCGGTCGCAACAAAGAGATGGGCAGTTCCGGCCCCCCGATTGCCGTCTACCACATAACTGCCCAGGGACTGCCAGTGGTCGGCCACATAGCCGGTCTCTTCCAGAAGCTCGCGCTGGGCAGCAGCCAAGGGCTCTTCCCCCGCTTCGATGTACCCCCCCGGAATGCTCAGCGTCAGCCCCTCTACCGCATATTTGGGCTGCCGAAAACAGATCAGCGAACCCTCGGCCGTCATCGCCACGACATTGATGTAGTCCGGGGTGATCACCCATCCCCAGTCTTCGACCACCTTGCCATCTGGAAAAGCGACGCTGTGACATTCGACCGCCAAGAAGCGGCCATCCCCCAGTTTGACCAGCGGACGCCGTTGGAGTGTGCGCAGTGTCTTCGTCATTGCATCAACATCTGTTCGAGGGTGTCGGCCACCTGGGCATATGCCGGTGAATCCCCCCGGTTGAGACGAATCTGGTTCGCAACCCGCCGGACCAGCCCGGGGTTGACCTCGGCCAGCGAATTGCTCATGGAGTACCAGAGGCTGCACAGCTCCTGCGCGTCGTGGGTGGCTGCCCGCACGGCAATCTCGGCTGGGGTCGTGGCGCTCAGCGACGGGTTTCCGGCGTTCAACCCCAACTCCCGCCAGGCATTGACCCAGTAGTAGGAAAGCATCGGGTTGATCAGCCCGCGCATCCGGCTCCACAATGGGTCATCTTCCTGTACCAGCGAGAAAAAAGCCAGGTAATAGGGGCGGGAGTGGGCGTAGTCCCGGTGAATCTGGGAGAGCTCGCCCGCCCGCACCGACGCATAAGAGGCCATGTACCAGCGCAGATCTTCCAGCGTCGCCCCCGGCTCGCCCGCTTCGACAGCATCCCATTGGAGCCGGCAAGCCATCAGGTAGCTCCGTGCCGAAGCTGCAAAATCTTGCGAACGCTGCAACATTGCCGTCTTGGAAAGCGAGCGGGCCTTCTCGATGCCCTGCGGCATATTTTCAGGGAACTGAATGCTCTCGATGTCGTAGATGATCGGTTGAAGGGCCGGATCTTCGGCAAAAGGGACCGAACTGTGGCCCGGCAACACGTAGCGGCCTTCCAGCTCAAGCAACAACCCCCGTCGGACCAGGTCGGCCAGCAGGTTGTCGATGTAGTCGGTATGTTCGCCGTCGTTGAGCAAGATCAGGGCCAGCTCGGGCTTGTCGACCTCCAGCCCGGCGTTGATCACGGCGTAGACAAACCCTGACTCTGCCCGCTGAACAAAGGACGCCTCGCTGTCGATGGCGCTGTCCAGCCAGACCGGCACATGCACCGAGGCCACCTGTTCGCGGTAGTCAAAGGCCCGCTGGCGGAACCCCATCTGCCAGATCTGGCGCAGCGTCGTCTTGCTGCGGATCAACCCCTGCGTCTCGTAGCGGTCGCACAGCTCGTCCAGCAAGTCGTCGGTGGTGCGTTCGCCGGGCCGTCCGCTCAACTCACGATAGATATCGCGCAGCACATCCCGTCGGGTTGCAAAGTCGACCGAAGTCATCTTGAGCCGGGTAAAGATCTGGTTGTACTGCTGCCGCAGCGAGAATTTGGCAGCTGGCCCCAGTTCACTGTTCGCAGCGGTCCCTGCCCCCTCGCTGGGGACAAGCCCCCGGCCGTTCCCGTTGTTGTGCCCCAACGACCAGAGATGGGTCGCCCATTCTGACGAAGGGGTAAATTCGCGCGGGGCCACATAGATCTGCTGACCTTTGACAAAGAGGGTCAACAGATCGGTGTTGTGCTCCAGCCAGCTCTTGAACTGGCTGTGGCCGACCGCTGACTCGGTAAATCGACCGTCGAGCAACAACAGGGTCTGTTTCAGTTTGGCTGCCAGCACGGGCAGTTCGTTGCGCTGGCCATGAAGGCGCAGCGCCTTGAGCAGCAGATCCCGCGCGCCCCCGAGCTCGGCAGCGGAGATCTCCCCCAGGGGGTCGTCGTCTCCCACTTCGCCGAGTGCAGTCTCCAGATAGATGAATTCGTCGCAGGCTCGCACCAGAAGCGGATGTGTCACCTCGCGCGGCCCGATCCCCAACGTATACTTGCCATACTCGCGCAGTTTGGCCATCAGCGGACCAAAATCGCTGTCGCCTGAGATGATGACAAAGGTGTCCACCTGGGGGTGTTGGATGGCGGTCTCCAGCGCATCGAGCGCCATGCGGATGTCAGCTCGATTTTTGCCGGCACGGATGCTGAAAATTTGAATCAGATCCACGGCGTTGTTCATCAGATCTTCGCGATAACGGGCAAAACGGCTCCAGTCCCCGTACGCGCGCAAAATGGCGATCGCGCCCCGGTGGGCCAGGGACGCCATCAGCGGGGTCAGCTCAAAATCCAGAAATTCCTGCTCTGCCCACAGAGCAATATTTTCAAAATCGATAAAAACGGCGATTTGGGCACTCATCAGAGTCTCCTCATGGGAGTGAACACTATTTGACTCCCATTGTACCACATCTGTCCTCGCCCGCTGATCGGCGGTCAATCGACCAGATTCAAACAAATCGCTAATGAAAATTCAATGACACACTGACATAGATTCGCTACAATAGAAGCATCCGAAAAAGCAGGTGCGGGCGTTGCAGAGGCCGCACCTTGTGTGGGGTCTATCGGCAAAAGCGCACATTGGCTGCGAGGAGAAAAATTGTATGGGAAAAATTATTGGAATCGATTTGGGCACCACCAACAGTGTCGTGGCGGTGATGGAAGGTGGAACGTCGACTGTGATCGCCAATGCAGAAGGCAACCGGACGACACCGTCGGTGGTGGCTTTCAACAAAAGCGGGGAGCGTCTGGTAGGGATCACGGCCAAACGCCAGGCAGTTGTCAACCCAGAAAACACCGTCTACTCGGTCAAGCGCCTGATGGGGCGCCGCTTCGACGACACAGAGACCCAGAAAGCGCGCAGGATGGTCTCTTATGGGATTGCAGAGGGGCCAAACGGCGATGCTCGGGTCAACATTCCGATCAAAAGTAAGATCTATGCCCCGCAGGAAATCAGCGCGATGGTGCTGGCCAAGCTCAAACGAGATGCAGAAAACTATCTTGGGGAAGAGGTGAAGCAGGCGGTCATTACGGTGCCTGCCTATTTCAACGACAGCCAGCGCCAGGCGACCAAGGATGCGGGTCAGATCGCCGGCCTCGAGGTGTTGCGCATTATCAACGAACCGACCGCGGCGGCGGTGGCCTATGGGCTGGACAAGAAAAATGACGAGACCATTCTGGTCTTTGACCTGGGCGGTGGCACGTTTGATGTGTCGGTGCTGGAGGTCGGCGACGGCGTCATCGAAGTCAAATCGACCAATGGCGACACCTTGCTCGGCGGCGACGATTGGGATGAACGCATCGTTCACTGGCTGATCGAAGAGTTCAAGAAGGAACAAGGTGTCGATCTGAGTGCTGACCGCCAGGCGCTGCAGCGTCTGCGCGAAGCCGCTGAAAAGGCCAAGATTGAGCTCTCCACGGTGACGCAGACGGAGATCAACCTGCCTTTTATCACAGCGGACAGCAGCGGCCCCAAGCATCTGGTCGTGACGCTCAGCCGCAGCAAATTTGAGCAGCTCACCGCAGACCTCTTGGAGCGCTGCAAGCAGCCCTTTTTCAATGCCCTCAAGGATGCTGGTCTCTCTGCCAAGCAGTTGGATGAGGTCGTGATGGTGGGAGGATCCACCCGCATGCCGATGGTGCAGGATCTGGTCCGCCAGCTGACCGGCAAAGAGCCGCACAAGGGGGTCAACCCGGACGAAGTTGTCGCAGTCGGCGCTGCCGTCCAGGCCGGCGTGCTCGGCGGTGAAGTCAGCGACCTGTTGCTGCTGGATGTGACGCCG
>JAPLGY010000721.1 GCA_026389955.1 Caldilinea sp.
GGGTCGAAACCCGAATGCCCTTTCTCGACCCCAATCTGGTGCAGTGGGCTTGGACACTGCCCACTGCGTGGAAGCTGAGCCCAACCGGAGATGAAAAATATCTCTTGAAACAGGCCTTTGCCGACCTGCTGCCCGCCCAGATTCTGCAACGGCCCAAACAACCCTACCGGGCGCCAGATGCAGCTGTGTTTCTGGCTGCAGATCCCCCTGACTATCTGGAGTTGCTGCTCTCGCCACACGAACTGCAAAAGCTGGATTTGCTCGACAACCGTTTTGCGCAGCAGTTCGTCGCAAAAATCCGCCGAACAGCGCCAGAACAGATCAGCCAGCGCGAAAATCAGACCTTTCTCTTCCTGCTCTCCTTGGCCCTGCTTCACCACCAGATGATAGCAAGACAGGGTGTTCGACCCAATACCATGCACGTGTGGCCACCCACTTCGATCGAAGCACAGTTTGTACGCCGCATTGATGGCAGACAACAGATGCCCACTGCCCTCTCTTCTTGAACAAAACAACTCAGCCCCTGACCACCTGCGACCGCCAGTTGCATTCCGCTGTCACAGGCGCTCCCGGAACTCGCCGCCTTCCTGTCACAACAGAAGGCGGGCCGGCGCTTCGACCAGCTCCTTCAACTCGGCCAGAAACGCCGCCGCCACCGCCCCGGCCGCATCTGGCCGGCACGGGCCCGCTGCGCCAGGTCGCCGACTGCCGCCGCCAGCGCTGTCAACCCCAGTTGCTGCGCATCGCGCACCACCGGCACCAACAGCCCATCCGCCACCGCCACCGCCACCCCCAGATGCACCGTCTGGTGCTGTTGAAACAGCAGCTGCTCGCCAGCCAGCTGCAGCCAGGCGTTGAGGCGCGGATGGCGCTGCAGCGCGGCGGCAGCTGCACGCGCAATCCAGACTGTCGGCGTCAGACGTCCCCCCCCGACAGCTACCGCAGCCCCCAGTTCAGCGCTCAATACATCCGCCCGGGTCAGATCGAGCGACGTCGTCAGAAAAATGTGCGGGGCACTCTGCCAGCTCTGCCCGAGCCGCTGGGCAATCACCCGCCGCCGCCCACGCAGCGGTTCGCCGCTGCTGCCCAACGGCAGCTGGAGAACAGCCTCCCCTGCAGCAGGAGAGGCTGCCGGCACGCTCACCGCAGACGGCACATCCACCGCCTGTATCCGTCCAGCGGGTCCGCTGCCCGCCACAGCCACCAACGACACCCCCCGTTCGCGTCCCAGCCGTCGCGCCGCTGGGGTCGCCCGCACACGGGCAGGAACCTCCTCAGCCCCCGCCCGCTCCAGAAGCTCCGCCACATCCTGCTTGGTAATGCGCCCAGCCGGCCCACTGCCCGCCACCTGCCCCAAATCCAACCCACTGGCGGCAGCCATCCGCTGCGCCACCGGGCTGGCACGCCGTTCCCCGGCAGCCCCCGTCGGCGCCCCACTCCCCGCCGCAGCATACTTCCCCTCGTCCGGGCCGACGATCTGGGCGATCACCGTCGTCACCGGCACAGTCGCTTCTGGCCCATAACGGACATCCACCAAAATGCCGCTGGCAGTCGCCTCGACCTCCATATCGATCTTGTCGGTCTGCACCTCCAGAAGTACTTCCCCCTTTTCAACTGCCATTCCAGGCTCTTTGAGCCAACGAATGATCGTCCCTTCCTCCTGCGCCATGCCAAATTTGGGCATGATGACCGGTGTCGACATCTGCATTCTTCCTCTCAATGTGCCTCGCGCACCAGACGACGTGCTGCCGTCGCAATGTCATCGACCTGCGGTACCATGCGCCGCTCCAGCTCACGGTTGTAGGGAACCGGAATATCCAGGCCGGCAAGCCGGCGGATCGGCGCATCCAGAAAGTCGAACGCTTCAGATTCGGCGATCACCGCCGCCAGTTCCCCCCCAAAACCGCCCGTCTTGCATGCCTCGTGCACAATCAATACACGGCCCGTCTTGACCACCGAACGCACGATCGGGTCCGAGTCCAGCGGTTTGAGCGTACAGGGGTCGAC
>JAPLGY010000684.1 GCA_026389955.1 Caldilinea sp.
CGGCGTGCTGATGCTGTCGCGCACGCCGATGCAGCCGGGCGACTATCTGTGGACCAGCTACGAGACGCTGCGTTCGGAAGGCCATCCGCTGGAGCGGATGGACAGTGCAGCGCTGCGCGCCCGTTTTCCAGCCTGGAATGCCGACCACTACGTCGACGGCTTCTTCGGCTCGCGCGGCGGCTATGTGGAAAGCGGGCGGCTGATCGAGGCGCTGCAGCACCGGGCCGAACAGCTGGGCGTGCAGATTTGGCAGGGACAGACCGCACAGACGCTGGTCGAGCGGAGAGGGCGGGTCACCGGTGTCCAGACGCGAGAGGGCGAAGCGTTGGCCGCTGATCTCACCATTGTGGCCGCCGGTGCCTGGACCCACCACCTGCTCCCCGAACTGGCCGCCGTGATGCAGGCGACCGGCCACCCAGTCTTCCATCTCAAACCGGTCGACCCCACGCTCTTTCGGGTCCCCCAGCTGACGACCTTCACCGCAGATGTGGCCCACACCGGCTGGTATGGGTTCCCGCTGCTGCGCGAAGGGGTTGTCAAGCTGGCCAATCATGGGGTCGGCGTGACGTTGCACGCCGAAAAAGACGAGCGTCTGGTCTACGCCAGCGATCTGGAGCATCTGCGTCGGTTTCTGGCCTTCACCTTCCCGGCCCTGCTCGACGCTGAGGTGGTCTACACACGCCGCTGCCTCTACAGCGACACGCTCGACGGCCATTTTTGGATCGACCACCATCCCCAGCGTCCTGGCCTGGTCGTGGCGGCTGGCGGCTCCGGCCATGCCTTCAAATTTGCGCCGGTGCTCGGCCCGCTCATCGCCGATGTCGCCGAGGGGCGACCCAACGGCTGGGCTGCCAAATTCCGCTGGCGCTCTTTGGCGGCAGGGGTCCAGATCGAAGAAGCCTCGCGCTATCAGGGTGAAAAAACAGCACGATAGCGATACATCGGCTGGCCGTACAACACGAAACGCTGCGCGCAGACAAAGCCGTGGCGCTGGTAAAATCGCTGGGCGCCGGCGTTGGCCGCAGCGACCGTGACGTCGAGCGCGGGCAACGCACGGCGCTGGCACTCTGCCCGCAGCGCAGCCAGCAGCAGGGCGCCGACACCTCCCCCGCGCAGGTCGCCGCGCACCATGATCGAAAGCAGCTCTGCGGCTGGCACAGGATCCGCCGGGTGCAGCAAGGGGTAGGTGACCGTCTGCAAGGCAAGCAGCGCCAGCGCAGGGTCGCGCACAAAGCGGCGAAGCAGCGGCGGAAGCAGGGCAGGCAGACGGCGGGTGCCCATCTCCCAGAACAGGGCGCCTGTCTGCGTCGTGGCACTGACAAAGCCCAACACCTCCTGGGGGTGCGCCACCGCAGCATAGCCGAACCCCCCTGCCGAGCTCGGCAGCGTGCGGTACAACACCGTCAAGACGTCCGCCCCCAGGCGGGTCAGGAAGGTGCCAGGCTGTCCTTCCATGTGCAGCCTGGCCGCTGCTTCGGCATGGATGGCGTCGAGCGAGACCAGCGTCGGCCTGACACTCATCCCTGGCTCTGCTCGGGCCAACGCTTGAAACGTTCCCAGGCCATTTTTTCAAGCTCCTGACGATGGGCGGGGTGGGCGATGTCGATCAGCGCCCGCGCCCGCTGGCGCAGGTTCCGGCCGTAGAGATAGGCGATCCCATACTCGGTGACCACATAGTGGACGTGGGCGCGTGTGGTCACCACGCCAGACCCCAGCCGCAGATGGGGTACGATGCGCGAGATGCCTTTGCTGGTCGCCGACGGCAGTGCGATGATCGGCTTGCCCCCCTCGGAGAGAGAGGCCCCACGCACAAAATCCATCTGCCCACCTACCCCCGAATACTGCACCGTGCCCATCGAGTCCGCAGCCACCTGGCCGGTCAGATCCACCTCGATCGCGCTGTTGATCGCTGTGACGCGTGGGTTGCGGCGGATCACCGCCGTGTCGTTGACATAGGCCACATCGAGCATCACAACCTGGGGGTTGTCGTCGATGAAGTTGTAGAGACGGCGGGTGCCCATCGCAAACGAGCTGACGACCTTGCCGGGGTGGATGCGTTTTTGGGCGTTGTTGACCACCCCCCGTTCGATCAGGTCGATGGCACCGTCGGCAAACATTTCCGTGTGGATGCCCAGGTCGCGGTGGCTGTGCAGAGCGGAGAGCACTGCATTGGGGATGGCGCCGATCCCCATCTGCAAGGTGGCGCCGTCCTCGATCAGCTCGGCGACATACCGGCCGATCGCACTTTCCACCGGGGTAGGCTGGCTGGCGACGATTTCGGGGAGCGGGTCGTCGACGACCACGGCGCCGTGGAGGGCGCTGACATGGAGCAACCCGTCGCCGTGGGTGCGCGGCATGTTGGGGTTGATCTGGGCGATCACATGGCGGGCGACCTGCACGGCTGCGCGCGCCACATCCACAGACACACCAAGCGAACAGAAACCGTGGCGATCTGGAGGAGAGACTTGGACCAGGGCGACGTCGAGCGGCAGAATCCCGCGGCGGAAAAGCCCGGGCACTTCGCTCAAAAAGATCGGGATATAGTCGGCCAGCCCTTCGTTGACTGCGTTGCGGATATTGGCACCGACAAAGAGGCAGTTGGTGCGAAAGCTGGCTGTGTAATTGGCGGCGGCGTAGGGGGCTGGGCCTTCGGTGTGCAGGTGGACGATTTCTACATCGCGCAGCTCCTCTGCCCTGGCCGTCAGGGCCAAGACGAGCTGCGCAGGGGTGGCAACGCCTCCGTGGACAAACACGCGATCGTTCGATTTGATGGCTTTGACCGCTTCTTCTGCGCTGGTGATTTGCATGGGTGCTCTCGTTTCGTTCAGGCAGCTCCTGGAGGGAGGCAGGTGCCAGTCAGGGGGCGTCGAAGGCCTCGCTGACCATCTGTTGGGCTTCGATTTGGATCTGGCGCAGATGTTCTGCGCTCAGGAAACTTTCTGCGTAGATCTTGTAGACCTCTTCGGTCCCCGAAGGACGTGCTGCAAACCAGCCGTTGGCGGCCACCACCTTCACCCCGCCGATCGGGGCCTGGTTGTACGGGGCCTGGGTCAGGCGGGCCAGGATGGCTTCGCCGCCCAGGCTCTGGGCCCGGACCTTCTCGGGAGAGAGGTGGGCCAGGAGGACCTTTTGTTGTCGGCTGGCTGGCGCGTCGATGCGGGCATAGAAAGACCGGCCAAAACGTTCCTCCAGCGCCCGATAGTGTTCGCCGGGGTCCTTGCCGGTGGTGGCGGTGATCTCGGCGGCCAGCAGGTTGAGCAGAATGCCATCCTTGTCGGTGGTCCAGACAGTCCCGCGCCGGCGCAAGAAGGCGGCCCCGGCGCTCTCTTCGCCGCCAAAGCCAAATGCGCCGCTCAGCAGGCCGTCGACAAAAAATTTGAACCCGACCGGAACCTCGGCCAGGGTGCGGTTGAGGCTGGCGGCCACCCGGTCGATCATCGAACTGGAGACCAGTGTCTTGCCGACCGCAGCGTCGCCGCGCCAGCCTGGCCGGTGCTGAAAGAGATAGTGGACCGCCACCGCCAGATAGTGGTTGGGGTTGAGCAGCCCGGCACTGCGGGTGACGATCCCGTGCCGGTCAGCGTCGGGGTCGTTGCCAAAGGCAATGTCAAACTGATCTTTGAGCTGGATCAGGCCGGCCATGGCTGCGGGCGACGAACAGTCCATGCGGATTTTGCCGTCATGGTCGACGGTCATAAACCCAAAAGTCGGGTCGACCACACGGTTGACCACCGTGAGGTCAAGGCCGTAGGTCTGGGCGATCGGCTCCCAGTACGCGGTGCTCGCCCCCCCCATCGGATCGACCCCGATGCGCAGGCCGGCACCGGCGATCGCATCGAGATCGAGCACGTCTTTGAGGTCGGCGACGTAGTCGGCGACGAAGTCATATTCGTGTGTGCTGGGGGCTGTCTTGGCCCGCCCCCAGGGCAGACGTCGAACCTCTTGCAGGCCGCCGCGCAGCAGCTCGTTGGCGCGGCGTTCGATCTGCCGGGTCGCTGTGGTGTCGGCGGGCCCGCCGCTGGGGGGGTTGTATTTGAAGCCGCCATCCTCGGGAGGGTTGTGCGAGGGGGTGATGACGATGCCATCGGCCAGGTGGGCATGGCGGTTGCGGTTGTAGGTCAGGATCGCATGGGAGATGACCGGGGTTGGCGTGTAGCCCATCCCGGCCTGGAGCACCAGTTCGACGTCGTTGGCCGCCAACACTTCGACCGCTGTCACCAGCGCAGGTTCAGAGAGGGCGTGGGTGTCCATGCCCAAAAAGAGAGGCCCTTCTACCCCGGTCGCCCGCCGATGGTCGCAGATCGCCTGGCTGATGGCCAGGATGTGCTTTTCGTTGAAGGAGTTGCGCAGCGAGGTGCCGCGGTGGCCTGAAGTGCCAAAAGCCACCTGGTGGGCCGGGTTGTCTGGGTCTGGCTCCTGCGTGTAGTAGGCTGCAACCAGGCGTGGGATGTTTTGCAGCAATGTGCGGGGGGCCGGCTGTCCGGCCAGCGGATTGGTCATACGGTCTCCTTTCTTTTCAACGTTTCCTCGGCACCTGGCCAGCGCGCGCAGGTGTCCCGTTTGGAGGCGCCTCTCTTCAGCGGGCCACGCGACCGACCAGATAGCGGTGGTGGGCCCAGAGGGCTTTGAGCTGCCAGGGCAACGGTGCCTGGTCGAGCCAGGCGTAGCGCATCACCCGGTCGCGCAGGTCGGGCTCCTGGCCCAGGTAATAGGCCATCGTGCTCCAGTGCCAGCCCGAGCCGGTGAACTGCGCCTCGAGGGTCTGGCTGCGGATCCCCAGCCGTTTGAGCACCTCATTGGCCGGCATGACGGTGTCGGGCCAGGGGGGGGTGTCGAGCACGCCTTCGGCCAGAATCTGGACACCAGCGGCTTCAAGCAGCCGCCGAATGCGGCCGAGATCGGTCCAGCGTTCGTCGTGGGCAGTAAAAAATTCGCGGTCGATCACCCACTTGCGCGTCCAATAGCCGACCTGGAGGGGGTTGGGCATGGCGACGAAGACGAGGTTGCGGCTGGTGCGCACCAGCTCGCGCAGCAGGCTGGCAGGGTCTGCCAGATACCAGAGCCCTGCCCACTCCCAGGTCAGGTCAAAGGACCGGTCTGCAAAGGGGAGCTGTCCCCAGCCGCCCGGGTCGATGCAGACCAGATTGGCGGGCAGGCGCAGATCCTCCTGCCAGATCCGTTGGACGCCGGCGATCCGTTCCTGGGTATCGTCGACCAGCGTGACTGCGACCCCGGCGCGCGCCAGCACGACCGTGTTGATGCCGCTGACACCTGCCATCCCGTACAAAGGGGCTTCGAGCACGGAGCGCACCCCATGTTGCTGGCAGAGCTGCAGCAGGAAATCGTTGAGCACAAAGCGCTCGTAGACGAGGCCGAGCCCTTCGTTGTAGTCGGTCAGATAGGTACGCCAGGTGTGGGTCATGGCTCTGTCCTTGTGTGCGGCTTCCGGCTCTCAACGGAGAACCAGTGCTCCTTGTTTGACCTGGGCGACCTCGCCGAGCATCTCTTCGACCGAGCGGCGGCCAGCCTCGCTCTGGGCCCCCAGCATTTGCATCAACTCTTCGACCCGCTGTTGGCTGTCCAGCGTACGCACAACAGTGTGGGTGCGTTCGGTACTTTCTTGCAGCACGATCTGCTTGCTGACGGTAAAGTGGTGGTCCCCGAAGGCGGCCAGCTGTGGGAGGTGGGTGATACAGAGAACCTGGTGGGGGGCTGGCGTGTGGCTGGCCGGCGGGCTGGTCAGCTGCCAGAGTTTCTGGCCGACCAGGGCGCCGACCCGCCCGCCGATGCCCTGGTCGATCTCGTCGAAGATCAGGGTCGGTGTCGCGTCGGCATGGGCGAGGGTGCTTTTGAGCGCCAGCATCAGCCGGGCGGTCTCGCCGCCCGAGGCCACCCGTGCCAGCGGTTTGAGCGGTTCGCCCGGATTGGCGCTGATCAAAAATTCGACCTGGTCGACGCCCAGGCTGTCAAAAGCCACGCGACGTCCTTCTGGCAGATAGGCGCCTGTGGGGCTGGGCGTCTGTGCGACGGCAACGCCAAAGCGGGCTCGCGCCATCTTCAACTCGGCCAATGCCTGTTCGACCTGGCGGGCCAGCGCTTCTCCTGCGACACGGCGTTGGGCGCTGAGGTCGGCTGCCAGACGGCCGACCTCGCGCAGCAGCCGCTCTTCCCGGGCTTCCAGCGCCGAGCTGCGGCTTTCCCAACCTTGCAGCTTCTCGAGCTCGCGCTGTGCCTGGCTGCCAAAGGCGACGATCCGTTCGATCGAATCGCCGTATTTGCGTTTCAAATTGCCGATCAGCTCGAGGCGTTCCTCGACTTCGACCAGCCTCTCCGGGTTGAATTCGAGGGTTTCGGCGTAATCTTGCAGTGAGCGGGCCAGGTCGCTCAACTGCTCGAGCAGAGCTTGTCCTTCGTCGGCCCGGGCCGAAAAATCAGGGTCGATCCGGGCCAGCTTCTCCAGGCGCCCGACCGCCTCGCTGACCTGGTCGATCGCCCCGGGCAGCTCGCCGTCCCCCTGGCTGAGGATGGCGGCGGCTGCCTGGGCCAGGCTGGTCAAGGCAGCCGCGTTGCCCAGACGGCGGCGTTCAGATTCAAGCTCGCCCTCTTCGCCGGGGCGCAGTTGGGCAGCCAGGATCTCGTCGGCTTGAAAGCTGAGCAGGTCGATGCGTTGGGCCAGCGTGTGCGCCTCCTGGCGCAGCTGCTGCAGCTCTGTGCGCACGCGGCGCAGCTCGGCCACCCGAGCCGTCACCTGGCTGCGCAGAGGCAGCAGCCCAGCATAGCGGTCGAGCAGCTGGACATGGGTGCGTGGCTGCAGCAGGCCCAAGTGCTCCCCTTGGCCGTGCACATCGACCAGCAGGCTGGTGAGTTCGCCGAGCAGCTGCACGCTGACGCTGCGCCCGTTGACCCGGCAGATCGTACGTCCGTTGAGCCGGACTTCCCGGCTCAACGCAACCCACTGCGCGTTTTCGGGGTCGTCTAGCCCTTCTTGTTCGAGGAGCGCGTTGATCTCACCGGCCCGCTCGGCATCGGCGGGCAGACAAAAGGTGGCTTCGATCCGTGCCAGTTCGGCCCCCGCCCGCACCCATTCTGCCGCAGCACGGTCGCCGAGCAGCAGCCCCACCGCATCGATGATGATCGATTTTCCAGCCCCAGTTTCGCCGGTCAAAATATTCAGACCCGCGCCAAATTCCAGCCCCAAGTCGTCGATGATGGCAAAATTTTGGATGCGCAATTCGGTCAACATGAAAAACTATTGTAGCACAGCAGCCGCAGATTGGCACGCGCTCCCCCCCCTGTTCGCAGCAGTTCTCAATTTGAATGGATTGAGAACTGCTGCAACAGGGGGGAGCGCTGACTGCTGTGCTTCAGGCTTGATGAGACACTGGACACGACACGCTCTTTTGGAGCCCCGACCGTGAGGGAGGGGGGAATCGCAAAACACGACAAGCTCCCTGGACACGATACGCTCTTTTGGAGCCCCGACCGTAAGGGAGGGGGAATGTGCGGATCCAGAATGTCCTGCTGGCGCGCATAGCTGCGCGGGT
>JAPLGY010000114.1 GCA_026389955.1 Caldilinea sp.
CCCAAAGTGAGCCGCCGGATCGGAGTCTGCCATGTCGTTGAATCGGTTCTCAGGACTGAGCCGGACACCAATCCTTTGCCGCGGCCAGACCTCGGCCACCGCATCGATCACTTCCTTCAGAAGGGTCATGCGTCGGACCGACGATCCGCCGTAGACGTCAGTCCTGTGGTTGCTGACGTCCCGAAGGAATTGGTCAATCAGATAGCCATTGGCGCCATGGATCTCCACGCCATCGAACCCTGCTGAACGTGCGCGCGACGCCGCCTGCTTGAACTGCTGGACGATCTCGACGATGCCTTCAGTGGTCAAGGCCTGCGGCATCTGGAAAGGCTGCATACCCGACGCCGTGACTGCCATGCCCAACGGCCGAATGGAGGAGGGCGCCACTGGCAGGTTGCCATTGGGCTGATGGCTGGGGTGGGAGATGCGCCCGCAGTGCTGCAGTTGGGCATAGATCAGCGATCCGCCACGGTGGACGGCTGCGACCACATCCCGCCATCCCTTCACCTGGTCATCACTGAACAGGCCTGGCGTATTGGGATAGCCCACTGCCTGCCGCGAGATCGGTGCTGATTCCGAGATCACCAGACCAGCTGCCGCTCGCTGGCCATAGTAGGTTGCCATCACGTCGGTGGGAACGCCTTGTTCATCCGCGCGGTTGCGCGTCATCGGCGCCATGACCAAGCGGTTCGCAAAGGTCAGGTCTCCGAGATAAAACGGTGAGAAAAGGTCTTTCATGAACACCCCTAGGTCAATCGTCCTAATAATTTAGGACATTTGACCTAGGGTCGTCAACAGCAATTTCAGCGGGGTGTGCTGGCGGCGCGTCGGCTGCCGTCTCGACGCAGGCGGTTGGCGTGGCGCCGCACTTCGCTGGCCGGCAATGGTCCGCCATGTCCCATGAAGAAGCGGTGAGAACCTTCAGCCGCCAGGCGATCCAGCGCATCTGCGACACGCGCTGGGTCGTCTTCGAAAGGTGGGCGCTTCGCCCGGCTCGTCAGCGCAATCCCGCCCAGGAGAATTCCAGACGAGATGAGATCGCCGACAAGTGCCTGGCCGTCGTCGAGGGCGACGCTCAACGATCCGCAGGTATGGCCAGGCGTCGGAACGACCGTACCGGCGATGCCATACGGCTTCAGATCCAGCGTCTGGTTGCCCGAGAGCAGGATGTCTGGCTCAAAGGGCTCGTAGGCACGTTGGATCAGGCCTGTGCGATAGAAGAGCCGGCCGAAGGCCCCAGTTGCACAGAACGTCATCCGCTTGTGCTGCCTGTAGTGATCCAGATCGCCCTGATGCGCGCAGACGGGAGCCCCGGTCAGCGCCCGGATCCGGCCTGCATTGCCGGCATGGTCAATATGGGCGTGCGTGACCACGATCAGCTTGATGTCCGACCAAGCCAGATGCCGCCCCCGCAACGCTTGCTCCACGACATCTTGGGTGTCCGGCAAGCCCGCGTCGACCAGGATTGCGCCTTCATTGCCCAGCACAAGATGCGCGTTCACAAGTCCGAAGGGAAGGATGGGAATGCGCACGACTTCCAGGGGCACCTTCATGCCGTGCCTTCCACGGATCCGTTACCATTGCTCGTCAGCCCCCCATGAAGCCATGACATGACTTCGCTGAGTGGGACGTGTTCAGAGGCGGCACGCGCGTAGAAGGCACGCTCGATGCGTCCGTCCGCGCCTATGAGGAAGTCTGCGGGCATCCTGTCGATGGGGCCATCCACTCTTCCGGGCAAAAAGCCCCGGAAGAAGGCACGGACTGCTTGGAGCACGTTGGCGGGGCTCAGCAGCCCCGCCCAGCTCCGTTCAACACCATAGAGACGGTAGAGGCCCATCTCCGGGTCGGGAATCAGGGCGAACGGCGAGTCCTGCCGACCCACGTACTCCCTCATGCTCTCGGCGCTGGACTGGAACACGACCAGCATGACCAGCCCCT
>JAPLGY010000374.1 GCA_026389955.1 Caldilinea sp.
GTTTTCCATGCCGGGGGGGGAGGCGGTTCCCCAGTCTGTGTTTGCGGCGGCGCGCCCTTTGGTGGTCGCCGGTCTGTGTCGCGAGCGTGCGCGTCCGGTGGTTTTGCTCACTGGGCGCAGCGAGAGGGCGCAGCAGCTGTGTGACCAGTTGGCCCGTTGGCTCCCTCCCAGCGAAGAGGGGGGGCCGCCGATTTTGTTGTTGGCGGACCCCGATGCGCTCCCCTACGAGCGCATCCGTTGGAGCGGCCGCACGCGCCAGCAGCGTCTGACCGCTCTGGCGGCTTTGCAGGGGCGCGGCGCAGTGCCGCCGCTGATTGTCGCCAGCGCGCGGGCGTTCAGCCAGAAGACATTGCCTGCCCGTGAGCTGCGGTTGGCGCTGCGCACGCTCAAAGTGGGGGCTCGGGCGCGGCTCGATCTTTTGACCCCGAGCTGGGTTCAGACCGGCTACACCCCGGTGGAGGTGGTCGAAGAGCCAGGGACATTTGCCCGCCATGGTGGGATTGTCGACATCTGGCCTCCCAATCTGTCAACCCCGCTGCGCATCGACCTCTTTGGGGAAGAAGTGGACAGCCTGCGGCTTTTCGACCCGACCAGCCAGCGCACCCTGCGGACGGTCGAGTCGATCGAGGTCGGGCCGGGGAGTGAGGTGCTGAGCAAGTATGGGCCTGCGGCTGTCGAGCGTCTGGGGGTGCGGGGCGGTGACCTGCGGGAGGAGGGGGCGCCGGGAAAAGAGGCCGGTCTGTGGCTGGACCCGACGCTGCTGCTGGCGGTGCGGGAGGCGATCCGGCTGGAAGTCGAGCATCTGGCGCAGGGCAGCAGTTTTCATGGCATCGAGTGGTATCTTCCGTATGTGTACAGTCCAGCGATTTCGCTGTTGGAGCATCTGCCTCCCGATGCGCTCCTGGTCGTCGACGACGCCCTCGATCTGTTGGCCACGTTGCAAGCACTGGACGTGCAGGCGGAGGCACTGTACGCCGAGCTGACCCATTCTGGCGAGCTGCCGCAGGGATTTGCCCGCAGCAGCTTCACCGCCGAGGAAGTGCGGGTCAAGCTGTTGGAGCGGCGGCCAGCGCTGTTGGGGTACGGCGATCTTTTCGGCAAAAGTACCGGAGCCAACACACCCCTGGCCCGTTCTTTTGCACCCGGCCCGCGTTTTGGCGGTCAGCTCCAAGAGCTTACAGCTGAACTGCGCAAGGTGCACGATGCTGGCCATGCGTTGGTGCTGGTGACCCGCCAGGCCGCACGGGTGCAGGAACTGCTGGCCGGCATGCAGCTGGCCACCCCTGTGCAGAGCGAGATGAAGGTGGCCCCGCCGCCGGCGGGGGTGCGCTTGCTCCAGGGCATCCTGGAGGAAGGGTTTGTGTTGAAAGGGGTGGAAGGGGAGCCCGGCACCGCAGCCAATTTGCATCTGCTCACGGATGCTGAACTGTTTGGCTGGAGCAAAGCCCAGGCGCGCACACGCCCGCAGCCCCACAGCAAGGTGGCGTCGGAGCTTTTTTTTGCCGATGTCAAGCCGGGCGACTTTGTGGTGCACATCGAACAGGGCATTGGGCGTTTTGAGGGGTTGACGCGCATGACGTTGAGCGGCGTCGAACGTGAATACCTGTTGGTCAGCTACGCCCGCGAAGACAAGCTCTATGTGCCAGTGCACCAGGCCGACCGTCTCAGCCGCTATGTGGGGTCCAGCGACATCACACCGGCGGTCAGCCGGCTTGGTACAGCGGACTGGCAGCAGGTCAAAGAACGCGCCCGGCGGGCGGTCACCGAGATTGCAGAGGATCTGATCCAGCTCTATGCCGAGCGCGAGCTGGTGGCGGGCCATGTCTACAGCCCGGACACGCCCTGGCAAGAGGAGATGGAGGCGGCTTTCCCCTATCAGGAGACCGAAGATCAGCTGATGGCGGTCGAGGCAGTCAAACGGGATATGGAGTCCGACCGTCCGATGGATCGGCTGATCTGTGGGGACGTCGGGTATGGCAAGACCGAAGTTGCCGTGCGGGCGGCCTTCAAGGCGATCCAGGACAGCAAACAGGTGGCCTTTCTGGATGCCATTGCATGGATTCCGAGATGAACAGATGCCTTTCTTGATTGCAGCCCCCCCCCTGAGGTTCAGGCCGTCTACACAGCTGCATGCAAAATGAACCAGTGGCATCAATGCAGCCAA
>JAPLGY010000213.1 GCA_026389955.1 Caldilinea sp.
ATCGGGTGCGTCAGCCTGGGATTGTGATTGCTGCAGCAGGGACCAGCGACCTGCCGGTGGTAGAAGAAGCGACGTTGACCGCCAATCTGATGGGGCATGCTGTAGCACGGGTGGTGGATGTCGGAGTGGCAGGGTTACACCGGCTGCTGCCCCATCTTTCTACCCTGCAGCGGGCGAATGTGGTGGTTGTGGTGGCAGGGATGGAGGGGGCGCTGGCCAGCGTGGTGGGAGGGCTGACCGATGCGCCGGTGATCGCGGTGCCGACCTCGGTGGGGTACGGCGCGCATTTTGGCGGGCTGGCGGCGCTGCTGGCGATGTTGAACAGCTGTGCCTCTGGGGTCTCTGTCGTCAACATCGACAACGGCTACGGTGCTGGCCATCTGGCTGCGTTGATCAACAGCCGGATCGTCGGGGCCGGATTGTCATAAAAATTGAACCGGCCAGGCTTTGGCCACAGGGAAAGGAAAGACGAAGAGGAACGTGGAACCGAAACAAAGAGAACTGCAAGCCACAGCGGGCGCAGCGCTGGAGGGTGTGGCCAAGCTGGCTGCCTTGCGTCTGTGTCTGCGTCAGCTGGGCTCGGTCTTGGTAGCCTATTCGGGGGGCGTAGACAGTGCACTGGTGATGGCGGTGGCCCATGCCGAGTTGGGAGAGCGCATGCTGGCCTGTATTGGGATGTCTCCATCCTACCCGCAGCGCGAACTGCGCGATGCAGTGGCGTTGGCGGAGCGCCTGGGGGCCCCTTACCGGGTTGTTGCCACGAACGAATACTTGGACCCCAACTATGCGGCCAATCCAGTCGATCGCTGTTACTTTTGCAAATCTGAGCTGCACGACCAGCTGCATCTGCTGGCTGCAGCCGAGGGGTGGAACGCCATTGTAGACGGCACCAATGCCAGTGATCTGGGCGACTATCGGCCGGGAATGCAGGCTGCGCGCGAGCGGGGGGTGCGTTCGCCGCTGTTGGAGGTGGGCATCACCAAAAGTGAAGTGCGGGCGATCGCCCAGCAGTTGGGGCTGCCGGTGTGGGACAAACCGGCGATGGCCTGTCTGTCGTCGCGGGTTCCCCAGGGCACGCCGATCACCCCTGCGTTGTTGCGCCAGATTGAGGCGGCAGAGGATGTGCTGGTCGCACACGGATTCCGCCAGTTTCGGGTGCGCCATCACGGGGAGATCGCGCGGATCGAGCTGCCTGTGGAAGATCTGGCGCAGGCAGCGGCGATGCAGGCGGATCTGGTTGCCGGCGTCCAGGCTGCGGGCTATCGGTTTGTGACGCTGGATCTGGCGGGCTTTCGCAGCGGATCGTTAGAGCAAGCCAAGGCGGTCATCCGTCTGGAAGAGCTTGCAGTGGTATGAGTCCGTTCTGGGTCGGCCATTTGGATCTGCCATCGGGGGTTTCGGGAGACATGCTGCTGGGCTGTCTGGTCGATGCGGGCTGGCCGGTCGAGCAGCTGGTTGCCACGGTGCAGGCGCTGCATCTGCCAGCAGGAAGCTGGTCGGTGCATGCGGAGCAGGTGGTGCGCGGCCCGATCGCAGCGACCTGGGTGCAGGTCTCTGCGACCGAAGTGTCTGTGCACCGCCACCTGCGGGAGATCGAGGCCTTGCTGGCGGGGGCGGAGCTGCCGCCAACTGTGAAGCAGCGAGCGGGCGCCGTCTTTGCACGTCTGGCGGCTGCCGAGGCCAAGGTTCATGGGGTAGGGATCGAGGAGATTCATTTCCATGAAGTGGGGGCCATCGACGCGATCGTCGATGTGGTGGGGGTCTGTGCGGGGCTGGAGGCCCTAGGGGTAGTTGCACTTTCTGCCGGTGCGCTGCCGCTGGGCGGCGGCTGGGTCAACAGCGCACACGGCCGGCTCCCCCTGCCGGCGCCAGCCACCCTCGAACTGCTGGCTGCAGCGGGGGCGCCGGTCTGTCCTGCGCCTGGCCCTGGAGAACTGGTGACCCCGACCGGGGCTGCCCTGGTCTGCACCCTGGCCGAATTTGGCCAGCAGCCGATGGTATTGCAGCGGGTCGGCAGCGGGGCTGGCCAGAAAGAATTTGCCTGGCCCAACGTAGCTCGTCTGTGGTTGGGAAAGAAGCTTGAGTCCTCTGCGGAGAAGCTGCCCCAGCTGGTCAAGCTGGAGACCAATATCGACGACATGAACCCCGAATTGTACGGGCCTTTGACCCAGCGGCTGCTCGATGCAGGGGCTGTGGATGTCTGGCTGACCCCGGTCTATATGAAAAAGGGGCGCCCGGGCGTGCTGGTCACTCTGTTGGCCTCCCCGGTGCTGGAGGGAACGCTGGCCAGAATGTTGCTGGCCGAGACGACCACGCTGGGGGTGCGGGTGAGCGGTGTACGTCGTCACGAGGCGGAACGCAGCCAGGCAAGCGTTGTAACCCCGTACGGGGCTGTGCGGGTCAAGCTCAAATGGGTGGACGGCGAGCTTTGTGGGGCCAAGCCTGAGTTTGCAGACTGCCTGCGCCTGGCCGAGGAACAGGGCCTGCCGCTGCGCCGGGTCGAGGCGGCGGCTGCGGCGGCTGCACAGCAGCTGCTTCAGGCGTGACAGGCGCCTGGCCGTCTCCTGCACCCACAACAACCAAACTGCTGCTCGGCGGGAAGCGCCCCTCTCTTCTCGCGCACACAAAACGCTCTCCCCACGCCTGAGCGTGGGGAGAAAAGATCAGACCGCGACGCCGGTCAGCCAGACAATTTCCATCCCCTCTTCCTCTGCCAGCACAACACACTCCCGGCAGAGCACCACATAGTTGGGAAAAGGATCCCCTTGGGGCCGCAACGTCGTGCATAACCCCAATGCAACTGTCGGTTTCCCGCACACACACCGGGCTTCGATGTCTCCGTGCACTGCTTGAATCCGGTCGATGCCGCGCCGCCGGTTGCGGCGACAACGGCGCAAATAGCCAGCTGATGACATTGGAGAGAATAGGCATCGCCTTTCTGCTGCCTCGCAGCTTTATGGGTTTGTCACTCTCCATTCTACTCCGCATCTGGCCAGCTGTCTAGGGACATCCGACCCTCGTCTGGCCGTGAAAAAGGGACATCTCAGCGCCCCAGCCGCTTTTTGAGCTCGGCCGTCAGGGCCGGCAGCACCTGGAAAAGGTCGCCGGCAACGCCGTAGTGCGCCTTTTCAAAGATCGGCGCAGCTTTGTCTGGGTTGATCGCGACGATCCGTTTGCTCCCCCCCATGCCGGCCAGGTGCTGGATCGCCCCGCTGATCCCGGCAGCAATGTAGAGGTCGGGTTTGACAGTTCTGCCCGTTTGCCCGACCTGGTGTTTGTAGGGGATGTAGCCGGCGTCTACAGCAGCTCGGCTGGCACCGACCGCTGCACCGAGCACGCCAGCCAGCTCGGCCACCAACGCAAAGCCCTGGCGGGGGTTTTGCGCGACCCCGCGGCCGCCAGAGACAATGATGGCGGCGTCGGCCAGGCTGACCTCGCCGTGGTCGGTGCTCCGGGTCGCCAGCAGCTGCTCGCACAGATCGGCTTCGGCCAGCCCTGGGTCGAGCACGACGACGGGGCTGGCCGAAGAGCAGGTTTCTGGAAATGGGAACGAGCGCGGGCGTATGCTGGCCACCTGAACCGCGCTGGTAAAGGTGACATCCACCAACAGGTTGTTGGAATAAATCGAGCGCACGGCCACCAGCCGACCTGTTTCCACACCCAGGTCGACCGCAACCAGTGCCAGCACGCGGTCGGCACCGTAGACACGGGCCGCTTCAGCGGCCGTCGAATCCGCGCCGACAACGGCGGCTACGACCGGCACGCCGAGCTGCCCGGCGATCTCTTGGGCCTTGCCCAACACTTCACAAGAGCTGGCTACCAGGCCGCTCTGATTTTGTTCGATCCAAACCAGGACAGACATCGCTTTCCCCCTAAATCACTTTCTCGGCCAGCAGGAGATCGACCAGCCTGGCGGCCTGTTCGGCGGCCGAGGCACCTTCGATCCAGTGGCAGCTCTGTGGACGTTTTTCCGGTTTGCGCAGGTTGCGCCACTGGGTGCGGGCGCTTTCGGCAGCGACGCCGAGGCTGGCCGCAGAGACCACGGGAATGGTGGCCTTGTTGGCTTTGCGAATCCCGATAAAACTGGGATAGCGGGGTTCGTTGATCTCCTTGTTGACGCTCAGAACTGCAGGAAGGGGCAGACGAATCCTTTCTTGCGCGCCTTCGATCAGCCGTTCTACGGTGATCTGGTTGTCGGCAATCTCGACAATCTGGCAGACGGCACTGACCAGAGGCCAGTCCAGGTGTGCTGCCACGCCGGCTGCAACGGCACCGCTGTTGTCGTCGACGCTCTGGCGGCCAGTCAAGACCAGATCGGCCCCTTCAGCCTGCACGGCAGCCGCCAAGACAGAGGCCGTCGTCCACAGATCGCCGCCCTGCAGCCCACGGCTGTCGACCAGCGTCGCTGCCCCCACACCCATGGCCAGCGCATGTTTGAGCACGTCGACGGCGCTGGGCTGCCCTAGGCTGATCGCCACCGAAGTGGCGCCGTAGCGTTCGCCCAGGAGGATCGCCTCCTCGGCGGCAAATTCATCCCACGGGTTGATGACCAGGGTCGCCTTGATCTGGCCACTGCGCACATCCTCGGCTGCCACCCTGGACAGTTCGGCTGTGTCTGGCGTCTGTTTGACGAGAACAGCAATTTTCACGTGTTTGCCCTCCTGTAGTTTTTGAAAAGGGATCAAGACGGCGGCTGCCGGTCTGCTTCAGCACAGAACGGCACTCGGTCGCAACAAAAAAGGTGAAAACGTCTTTGTTTTCACCCCGAGAGAAGCAGGGTTCAGGAGTTCACGACGCTGTCTCACACGAAGGCGCAAAGCAAGCGTTCTTCGCGCAAGATTCGTGAAGTGCTGGGATGGGCTTCTCCACAGCCGACCATGATACTACAGGTCGTGCGGATCGGCAAAGCGCGCGCCCGGGGCCGCCACGGCGTAGAGGCCGGCGCGACCGTTGCGCCGAATTTTGAGCAGCTCGCGCACCATGTTGAGGGTGTCCTGCACCGGGCGAACCCGGCTATCGCTCTGATAGTACCAGTGGATGGGCACCTCGATCAGCCGGATGCCGTGCTGGCGAGCGATGTAGAGCACTTCGACGTCGAATCCCCAGCCGTCGATGCGTTGCAGCGGAAACACGCGGGTGGCAGCGGCTCCTGTAAACATTTTGAATCCACACTGGGTGTCCTGGATGCCGGGCACGGCCAGCAGCCTCACCAGAAGATTGAAGACCCGGCCCATGATGTGTCGGTAGATGGGTTCGTGGTAGCGCACCGCACCCGGCAGTTCTCGGCTGGCGATGGCGACCCCGAAGGTGCCTTCTGCGTGGACAGGTGGCAGAAACTTGGCCACCTCCGCAATCGGCATGGCCAGATCGGCGTCGCAGACGAACCGGTATTCGCCGCGCGCGACCAGCATCCCTCTTTTGACAGCAGCCCCCTTTCCCGGGCTGCTGTGCAGCAGGGTCAGCTGGATGTGCGGGCAGGTCGGCTGGTGTTCGGCAATAAACGACTCGACCACAGCGGTTGTGGCGTCGGTCGACCCATTCTCGACGATGAGAATTTCGCTGATGTAAGGCTGCTCTTGTAAATAGGCGACAATTTTTTGCAACGAGGGTGGCAGACGGCGTTCTTCGTTGTAGGCAGGTATCACAATACTCAAAAAGACCGTCTGGCTGGAATCGCTCACACCCAAATCCTTACCTTGATTCGTTTATGTGATCAGGTTCACGAGCGCCAGCAGCAAAAACAGCTGCACGACAATGGCACCGCCCCACAACATGTGGGCCCCGATCCGTTGACCCTGTCTTGCCAGCCAGAGCCCGCCTGCTGCATTGACGATCCAGGCCAGCAGACCGATGGCCAGCAGGCGAAAGAGCGCGCTTTTGGAGCGAATCTCTTCTGGTAGCCCTCGACTATTGTAGCGAACAGCCAAAACATCGGGCAAATCAGGGAAACGGATCGTCAACACGGCAAAGAGCAGCAGCACACCGGCCAACCCCAACAGCAGCAGCCAGGCCCCCTGCCGATCCTCGGCAAGGAGACGGGTCAGCCAGTTGCGTTGGACCCGTTGGGCTTCCACGATCTGGGTGGCCCCCAACGGGTAACGGCTCTGCAGGGCTGCGACAAAACCCTCTGGGTCGACGGGGGAAAGTGCGTAGACGCCGGTAGTTGTCCGCAGCACAAGGCATTCGCTGGGCGTTTGCGTGGCGCAGAGGTTGACCGCATCAGGGGCAGTCTGGTCAGCCAACGCCAGAAAGGGCAAAGGCCAGCGATGCAAAACCTCCCTTTTCTCTGTCTCCAGCGCTGCACCAGCCAGTTCAACTGCCTGTACCCCTTGGGTTGGAATCACCTGCTGCAGATGTGCCCAGCGGAGCGTAATGGCGTTGCGGTCGATCCAGTATTCGAGTGTGAAGGCTGCCCAGGTCCGGTAGAAGAGCACGATCAGCACCGGTACGCTGGCGACTACGCCCAGAAAGAGGAGAAACTGCAGCCAGTCGATCGGGCGGCGCAGCGCCCAGACGATTGCCAGCAGGTCGATCAGGACAAGCCAAAGGAGGGCGGCAACCCCCTCCCACCGCTCAGGCGCCGGTTTGGCGGCGAAAATCACCCTGTACCTCCTGTCGGGAGCGCCGCCGCAAACAGGGCCCACTCGCGCAGCTGGGGCAGAAAGCGCCGGTCGGTCAGGTCGAGCGAAATGGGGGTCACGCTGACATAGCCGGCCTTGACGGCTCCTACGTCGGTCTCCAGGTCATCCTCGTCGACCGGCTGTGCGCCCCCCAGCCAGTAATAGGGGCGCCCAGAGGGGTCGTGCCGCCGTTCGACTTCGTTGGCCGTATAGTGGCGATGGCCCATGCGGGTGACCCGGAGCCCAATGGCCGGACGGGGCGGCACATTGATGTTGAGCAGGGTCTGGGCTGGTGCAGCCTCGGCCAGGAGGTGGGCGGCAATTTGGCTGGCGACGGCGGCCGAGTGCTGGCGTGCGGTCGCAGCGTCGCAGTGGTCTTCGCCAAAACTGGCGGTGCTGACGGCGATGCCGGGCACCTGTTTGATCACCGCCTCCATGGCGCAGGCGACGGTCCCACTGTAGGTCACGTCGATGCCGAGGTTGTATCCGGCGTTGACACCGGCGACCACCAGATCGGGCACGATGCCCAGCGCCCCGCCCATGGTCAGCGCCACACAGTCGGTGGGGCTGCCGCTGCTGCTGTAGGCTGCGCTGCCGTCGGCCAGGGTGGTCGAGTGGATGCGCAGTGGCTTGTGCATGGTTTTGAGATGGCTGGACGCGCTCCAGTTGCGTTCGGGGGCCAGCACGAGCACGTCGGCGACCTGCCGCAGCGCCTGTGTGAGAGCCAGGAGCCCAGGGGCAAAGACGCCGTCGTCGTTGGTCACAAGAATGGTAGGCATGGCAAGTTCCTTATGGCTCTGTGCTCTTCTGATGGCGGACATAGACCCGCACCGGCGGGCTTTCGGCCTTGTTTCCGGCAGCGTCGTAGACGACCGCTCGGATGAGATGGCCCTCAAAATAGACACCTCCGTTGGTCAAGATCGCCTGAAAGCCTTCGACATCGGGCAGCGTGGCGACCTGCCCGGGCTGGACTTCGGGGTCGTCGGATTCAAAGCCGGGCCATGGAATGCCGCCGGCCGCCGAGTTCAAGTCGCGCATCGTGATCGGCCAGCGCTCGTTGTACGGGGCGACCGTGCTGGTGACCAGGGTCGTGCCGTTCAAGACGAACTCGACGCGGTCGATCGCCAGGTTGTCGTTGGCAAGCGCGTTCATGTTGATCTGTTCATCTTTTTCCATCACAAACAGCTGTTCTGGCTTGGGTTCGCTCAGCACGATCGTGGGAGGGGTGTTGTCGATCGTCACGGGGATGGCGCTCTGGCGGGCGCCATCCCCGCGGTTGACGGTCAGCCGCACAGTGTACAGCCCTTCCGGCAGCGATCGGGTGTCGAGCCGTTCAAGCACCCCGTTCTGCACGTCGTTTCCCTGTTCTGTGCCAATTTGCAGCCATTCGCTTGGCTCCAGCCCCTGGCCGATTTCGAGCCGGTAAGGTCCTCCCCGTGCGTTGCCGATGAACTCGACCTCGCCAGAAATGTAGCTGCCCAGGGCTGGCTGGATGATGGCGCTGTCCGGGTCAAAATCTTCCAGCCGCTGCGAGGCCATCTCGGTAGGTGGCTGGAGCAGCCCGCTGCTCAATGCCCAGTCGGTGGCCTCGCGCGGCAAAATCTGATAGACCCGCCGTTCGATCCGCTCGGGGGGGGTTGTCGGCCCAGCCAGCAGCCCTGTTTCACGGTCCACTTCGAATTCCTGCCAGATGTTGTCTGAGACGGTGGGTTCGGTGCCGGCCACAAAAAGTTCGGAACGTTGCTCCTGACAGGAGTCGGTCGGCAGCAGCCCGCTGGGCTGGCAAACGACCCGCTGGATCACACCCGGCGGGCTGTCGTACCAGCGCGCCGGTTCATTTTCGTGGTACTTGCGCATCACCGCGTTCCAGATCGGGGCAGCACCCGAGAGGCCGGTGACATTCTGCATGGACTCGTTGTCGGTGTTGCCGACCCAGACACCGACCGTCAGCTGCGGCGTGAACCCCATCGTCCAGTTGTCTTTGAAGCCATTGGTGGTGCCGGTCTTGGCCGCAACCTTGCGGTCGGGCAGCGTCAGGGCTGTGTTGGCGCCAAAGGAGGGCGCACGCGCGACGTCGTCGCTCATGATGTCCTGCATCAAATAGGCGACCTCGGCGCTGAAGATGCGATCGGCCTGTGGCTGTTCATATTTTTTGAGCAGGTTGCCTTCGCTGTCACGCACCTGCAAGATCGCCACCGGGTTCAAGGTGCGATAGCCGCTTTGCAGCTGGCTGGGCGGGACTGGCTCCCCGACCAGACTGCCGCTGTTGGCAAAAACTGAATAGGCGTAGGTGTGGTCCAGCAGCGACACTTCGCCACCCCCCAGCACCAGGCTGAGCCCGTAAAAATTCAACCCTCGGTTCAAACCGTTGATCCCCATGCGGTGCGCCGTGCGCAGCGCGTCGGCCATCCCCACCTGCTGCATGACCCGGATCGCTGGAATGTTGTACGAGCGCGCCAGCGAATTGCGCAGCGAGACCGGCCCATGATACTGGCGGTCGTAGTTTTCAGGGCGATAAAAAGTGCCGTCTGCCTGGGGAAATGCCGTGGCCACATCAAGAATCATGCTGGCTGGGGTCATGCCTTTTTGCAGGGCTGTCAGATAGACATAAGGTTTGAAGCTGGACCCAGGTTGCCGCTCGGCGGTCGCTACATTGACCTGGCCGTCGATCTCCCGGTTGTTGTAGTCGAGCGACCCCACCATCGCCAAAATTTCACCCGTGTCATTTTTGATGGCGACGACTGCGGCGTTGCTGGCATTTTTTGCCTGTTCTTTCAGAATTTGGACTTGTTCGCGCGCCACGAACTCGGCATATTTCTGGAGCTCGACGTCCAGCGTGGTGTAGACAGTCAGCCCTTTGCGCCAGAGATAAAAAGGGTCGTCGAGGGTGTTGTACTGCGCTTTGAGCTGGTCGAGCACATAGAGGGCGAAGTGGGGCGCGGTCAGAATATCGAACCGTTCGGCGACAGACCGGCGCAGCGCCAGCTCCTGTTGAAAGGCGGCCCCGGCTTCGTCCTGGGTGATGTAGCCTGACTCCACCATTGCCTGCAGCGTGACTCCTTGACGACGTTTGGCGTCTTCCGGGTTGTCGATCGGGTTGAGCGCTGGGAACTGGGGAATGGCCGCCAACATTGCCGCCTCGGCCAGGCTCAGGTCGCGTGCGCTCTTGCCGAAGTAGACCTGGCTGGCGGCTTCGACCCCGTAGGCCAGGTTGCCGTAAAAGTTGTAGTTGAGATACCACTCCAGCAGTTTTTCTTTGGGGTAGCGTCGCGTCACTTCGAGCGAGAGGATGACCTCTTTGATTTTGCGTGCATAGCTCTGCTGTGCACGTTCTTCAGGCGGGATGAAGACATTTTTGATCAGCTGCTGGGTGATCGAAGAGCCCCCCTGGACAGCGCCACCTTGCAGGTTGGAGACAAAGGCGCGCAGCAAGCCGCGCGCGTTGATGCCAGGGTTCTCGAAAAAATTGCGATCTTCGAGCGCCACAGCTGCCTGCCAGACAGACGGGCTTAGCTTGTCCAGCGTCACGAAGCGGCGATCCCCGCCAAAGGGCCGCGGGTCGACACTTTCGTAGAGCAGATGGGTGCCTGTACGGTCGTAGAGCCGCACCGTCTGAAACTGGTCCTGCTGCTGTTCGATCGCGCTGACGTCGGGCAGCTGAGCTGCATACTCCTGGTAGACACCCAACACCGTAGCGGCCACCACACCGGTCGCAGCCAGCAGGAGAATCGTTGTCAGAAGCACGCCCGCCAACAGGAACTGGGCCAGCCGCAGCCCGATCCTGGGCCGCGCAGCTGCGGCCCGCTGCCGCTGCCGACGTGCCATCAAAATGGTGTCATGTCGATTCAGTCGTTTTGTCATCCCTTCCCCATCTCCTGCCCGCTCAGCGGGCCGGTTCTGTTACAACACGTTCGACCACCAGCAGATGGCTCAGCCCCACGCTGCACAGCGGCGACGCTTCCAGCGCATAGGTCACGCGGCGCAGCCAACGCCCGAGCCCTGGCCGCCGCTGGACCAAATTGTCGTAGCCCGGAAAGATCTGGGTGTGATGGAGCACACGCACCGGCTGCCCGACAAAGAGACGGCGCAGCCCATCCGCCGTATAGGCCCGCACATGAGGGGCCAGCTGGCTGCGCAGCCGGTCGGGCAGATAGTTGACCAGCGGAATGTTGCCGAAACGATAGGACCCCTGCCAATAAATGCCGTGGGTTTCGAAGGGGTACCAGCGGTTGGGCACAAAGATCACAGCCCGTCCCCCCGGGCGCAGCACACGGACCATCTCGGCGACTGCAGCCCGGTCGTCCGCCACATGTTCGAGCACTTCATGGCTCAACACCAGATCGACCGTGTTGCTGGCGAAGGGCAACGCCTCAGCAGCAGCCAGCGCCAGCAGGGCAGAGGGCACCGTGCGCGCGGCGATCGCCAAATGCTCCCGCTCGATGTCGATGCCGCTGATCCGTTCTGTGTAGGGGGCCAGCGCCCGTACTTTCATGCCGACCCCGCAGCCATCGACCAAAATCTCGTCGACCCGGCTGCGGCCTGCCAGCCCCCATTCAAGGATCATCGCCAGCCGACGATCCTGACCGGCTCGCCAAACAAAACTGGGATTGCCCCGCCGAGCAGCCCTTTCCCCGTGCAGATCGAGCGTTTTCATCATCGGTTTGGCGGCTTCTTCCACCTGCCCAAGTGGGGGAAACCGCTGTCCTCCTTTTGTGGCGCACTTGTTCGCATGACTGAAAATTTTCGCGCACTTGTGCTCTTGGGAACCCTGCAGAGGATTGCACCGGTCAATCCCCTGCCTGCCAGGCACGTGGCCACCGCACGATAAAACAGGCGAACATGGCCCGTGCACCTGAATGGCAAAATGGCTGACCCCGACACGCTCGACCGGGTGGTCGTTTACAAAGGCTATCCTTGGCAGGCGCTGCCAGCTTGTTCGGTCAGGGTTGCC
>JAPLGY010000414.1 GCA_026389955.1 Caldilinea sp.
GGGTTTGTGGTGGCAGCCGTGACGGGGGTGGTTGCGATCCGAGTGTTGTTGAACTACCTGCGCAACCACACGCTGTATGTGTTCAGCGGCTACTGTCTGGCCGTGGGAGTCGCGACGATTGTCTGGCATTTGGTGCGTTGAGCGCGCGGCACTCTGTTGGGTGCTGCTGCTGCTGGCCGGCTGTGGGGCGGCAGCGACACCGGAGCCTACCACGCTCACGGTGGTGGGCTCCACATCGATGCTGCCTGTGCTGCAGCAGTTGGCGAGCGAGTACAGTCGGCAGCATCCGAATGTGGTGTTTGACCTGCGCGGGGGAGGCAGCACCCTGGCCGAGGAGGCTGTGCGGGCGGGCCAGCCCTTGTTGGCGGCAAGCACCCGCTTTCCCCCCGATGTAGAAGCGGGCGAAGTGGTGCCTGCCGGGGAGGAGCGGTTGGTGCGCACGCCGATCGGGCTGGATGGGCTGGCTGTGATTGTCCACGCCAGCAACTCGGTCAAGGCGTTGTCGCTGGTGCAGCTGCGCGATCTGTACAGCGGTCGGGTGCTCAACTGGCAGGCTTTGGGCAGCGATGCAGGCGACGTGGTGCTGGTCAGCCGCGAGGACGGCAGCGGGGCTCGTCTCTTGTTCGAGAAGCGGGTGATGGGGGAGGAGCGGGTATCGTTGACAGCGGTTGTGATGCCGAGCAGCGAGGCGGTCCTCACCTATGTTTCCCGCAACCCGGCTGCGATCGCCTATCTCTCGCGCGCGTATGTGCGGGAACAGCTCGAGGATCCATCCGGGCAGCCGAGTGAACTGGCACCTTTGGCTGTCAAAGTGCTGTCGTTGGAAGGGCAGCTGCCCACGGTCGAGAGCCTTGCAAAACAGCAGTACCCCTTGATCCAGCCCCTTTATCTGATCACCGCTGGCCCTCCTGCTGCCCGCGAACGTCTGTTCATCGATTTTGTGCTCAGCCCAGCGGGTCAGGCGATCGTAGCCCAGTACCACGCCCCGATCCGCTGACCGGTTGCGGCGGGAGGGGTGGTCTGGCTGGGAGCCCAGGTTTACTGGGCAGCGGGCAGGGAGTCCTGGTGGAAGATCTCTACCTGGACAGTGGCTGGCGCTGAGAATTCGGTCTTTGCTCCTGCCACCGGTTCTCCTTCCAACCAGAATTGATGTGGGCCGAGCTGCAGCGCCCACCCGCTTTTCAGCCGGTTGGCCTGGTGGGCAACGGCCACAGGGGTGCCGTCCACGACCAGGCGGAGTGTGGCCCAGCGCTGGCCATCGGCCACAAGGCCTTCGATGGCCAGCCGCTGGCTGCTGGCAGGCAGGCCAGGGTGGAGCTGAAAGGTGGAAAACGCGTCGGGCTGGGTCAGTGTGAGCCGCGGCTGCGCTGGGCTGGCTGCGGGGGAATTTTCCGGGTTGGAGTCAGAGAGGCGTTGGGTGAGTGCGCTGGCCACGGCTGGCGGTGCGACGGCGATTCCTTGAGCAGCCATCCAGTCATGGTATTCGGGAGGCAGCAGCCAGTAGACCTTGTCGACACGTTGGCTGGCTGGGGTATTGGCATCGGCGGGCAGCCCGGTAAAGCGGTCCAGGGTGATCTGTTGAAACTGGGTGTCGATCTGTGTGGGTTGTGTCCCTTCGAGAAACAGCTCCTGGCGCAGACGTGGGCAGGCGGGGCTGGGCAGCAGGCCGCTCGGCGCGCAGAGGGTGACCTCGACCAGGCCTGGTGGGCGTGTGAAGGGAGGGGGGGGATGGCGGTGGGAGAGGTGCATCAGATCCTGCCAGAGGGGGCCGGCGCCGTCGACCCCGCTGACATTTTGCATCGGTGTATTGTCGGCGTTGCCGATCCACACGCCGACGATGCGCTGGGTCGAGTAGCCGACGGCCCAGTTGTCGCGCCAGTCGGTCGTGGTGCCGGTCTTGACGGCTGCCGGAAAGGGCAGATCGAGCACCGAGCCGCGTCCGAAAGCGGGGGCGCGGGCCAGATCGTCGGCGAGGATATCGGTGATCAGATAGGCGGCCTGGGGGGAGAGCACCTGTGGGAAGGGGGGAGGGGCCAGCTGGAAGAGCGTGGTGGTCTGGCTTGTGGCTGGAGCAGAGGCTTCGACACGTTGCAGCGCACGTGGGGCGAGTGCGTAGCCGTCGTCGAAGATGCTGTAGGCGGCGGCCAGGTCGAGCAGGCGGACTTCGCCGCCGCCCAGGGTCAAGGCCAGCCCGTAGCGTTCGGTAAAGGTGGAAATGCCTGCCTGGCCGGCGAGCTGGCGGAGGGTCTCGACGCCGATCTGTTGCAGCACCTCGACAGCCGGCACGTTGTAGCTGTTGGCGAGGGCTGTGCGCAGGCTGACCGGCCCGTGGGCTTTGCGGTCGTAATTTTGGGGGCGATAGGGGGCCTGTGCCCCGTCGCTGTTCTGCACGGTGAAAGTTTTGGGCAGGTCAGGCAGGATGGTCGCTGCGGTCAGGGGGGGGGACGCGCTGCTCCACTGCGGGTCGAGCGCAGCGGCGTAGGTGAAGGGTTTGATGGCGCTGCCGGGCTGGCGTCTGGCCAGCGCGGCGTTGAGATTGCCGCTGGCATTCGCAGCAAAATAGTCTGGGCTGCCGATCAGGGTCAGGATGTCGCCGTTGTGGCTGTCGAGGATGACGGCGGCTGCGCTGTCGACCTGCCGGCTGCGTGCAGCGGGGTCGGTGCAGGCGCTTTCGGCCTGGCAGGTGAGCTGGGCCAGCCGCCGGCGTAGCGCTGTCTCTGCCTGGCGTTGCAGGTCAAGGTCGAGGGTGGTGTAGACGCGCAACC
>JAPLGY010000754.1 GCA_026389955.1 Caldilinea sp.
ATCAGCAAGCATATCGCCGTTTGGATTTTGTTGTGCGGGCTGGTAGGGGCCGGGCTTCCGGCGCGCGCCAGCGCAGAGGGCGAAATTTTGAGTCGGTATCCCCTGCCTGCTGCCCCGTTTGACGTTGCTGTGGAGAGCAGCAGCCGGGTCTGGTTTACGTTGCCCGAAGCCAATGCCATCGGCTCTTTGGAGCTGACTGGGAGGGAGCCGGTATACACGCAGTATGTATACACGCAGTATCCACTGCCTACCGCCGACAGCGAGCCTTACCGTCTGGTTGTCGCTGCTGGCCAGGTCTGGTTTACCCAGCGGCAGGGGAATCGCATCGGGCGTCTGACCATTGCAGACGGCTCGCTGGTCGAGTACCCGGTGCCGACCGCCGCCAGCCAGCCGACCGGGATCGATGTGGCCCCAGACGGGCGGGTCTGGTTCGCCGAAAGCGCCGGAAATCGGCTGGCCGTGTTGACGCCGGCCACCGGTACGATCGTCGAACGACCCACCGGGAGGACCAACACCCAGCTCGACCGGGTCAACGCACAATCGGCTGGGATCGTCTGGGTGACTGCCCCTGGGATCAACCTCCTCTTTGGCTATCGTCTGGCCAACGCGGATTTCATCAGCGTGAGCCTGGAGGATACGACAGGGGCTCAGGGGAGCCTGCGCGGCCTGGCGGTGAGCAACATCGGCGTCCCCTGGGTGTCGACCCGCAACATCGCCAAACTGGGCAGCTACTTGTATGGCACGCTGTCTATCTGGATTTGGTACCGCTACAGCCCAACCACAGCAGATCTGGTCGACCTGGTGTGGACCGATGTGACGGGAAAGCCGGTCTTTTGGGGGCTGGATGCCGCCCGCAAGGAACTTGTTCAGATCGATGCCGAGACGCTCGGGGTGAGACACCGGATGCCCGTGGGGGGAAATGACAGCCAGCTGACTGAGCTGGCGTTCGACCCCACAGGCGGTGTGGCCTGGGTTGCGGATTCAGGGACGTCGTCGCTTTACAGCTGGCAGGCCCTATATTCGCTCAAAAGCTATCTGCCCGTTATTGCTCGTTGACCGTGAATGCAGGCAATGCACGACTGTCTGGGAGGCAACAGATCGATCGGATGGGGGGGGTGGCTGCTCCCTCCTCTGCTCTATCTCGGTCTGGTGACTGCCTATCTGGCTGTGATTCCGTTGGGAGAAAGTCCCGATGAGCCGGGCCATTGGCAGTGTGTTCAGCAGGTTGCCCTCTACAACCGTCTGCCGATTGTGGAACCGAAACCGCATGGTCCATGGTGGGAGCCCAGCGCCATCTTGTCAGGGCGTATGTGCTACCACATGCCCCTCTACTACGTGCTGGCAGGTCTGGCCCAGAAACTGGCAAGCGCCACGACAGGGACGCCGCTGGCGGTGGAGTTCCCGGCCTACAACGAGGCCTTTGGGGAGACCGGCGTGATGTTTCTTCATCCGGCCAGAACAGCGTTCTGGCCGCTGGCTGAACCGGCTGCCGTGCTGGCTGCGCGCTGGATCTCGGTCCTGGGTGGGCTGGCAGTGGTCGGGGCAACCATGGGGATTGCCTATTCTCTGTGGGCAAAGTCTGCACTGGCAGCGGTGGTAGCGGGCCTTTGGGTGGCGGGTTGGCCGCAGTTTCTGTTTTTGAGCCGTGCCATCAGCAACGACAGCCTGGCTACAGCGTTGGCGGTCGGCGTGTTGGCGTGGTTGGTGTGTGACAGTCGGCCCCAGCGGTTTGTCGGACTCGCCCTGCTCTCGGCGCTGGCGGTGTTGACCAAGGTGACCATGCTGTTTGTGGTGGTTGTGGTGGCTGCCGGCTGGCTGCTCGAACTGTGGCAAACCCCCGGACAGCGCCGTGCCTTGTGGCGATCGGCGCTCCTGATGCTGGGAATCTGGGGCGGAACTCTGCTGTTGGTGCAGTGGACACCGGTGCTGCGCGACCATTTTGGGTCGAGCACCCGTTCGTTCAGCGCGCTCCACGAGCGCATATTTCTGTTAGAATATTGGGTAGAGGTACTGCGTCTGACCCTGAGCTCAGGGTGGGCACGCTTTGGGTGGATGAACGTGTCGGCCCCAGATTGGCAGGCGTATCTGTGG
>JAPLGY010000046.1 GCA_026389955.1 Caldilinea sp.
CGCCAGCAGCACAATACGCGCACGCAACACCAGTTGTTGGGCACTACAATGACGACGTGTCACAGCTTCCAATTCCTGCTGCTCGCCTTCACTCAACTTGATTTGTGTGGGCTGTCCGCCTCTCATGCATCACTCTCTTCACTGATGGACCGGTGCTGCTACATCTGCGTTCATTTGCATCAGTATAGCATAGATTTATTTGCGCCGACCTGTACTAGTGTCCCGCCAAGCCTGAAGGGATGGCTACTGTTATTCCAGTGGCGTGATCTGGTGCTGCGTGCGCAACGCTTTGATCGACACGATGCGATGCCAAGTGACGTCGCCGCTCTGTTCGCGCTTGCGCAAGAAGGTAGCCGCCCAGCGCTGCCCAAGCTCGCACGCGTCGGCGAAATTGTTGGTGAGAAAGACCGTCGTTTCCAGCCACACCCACTCGCCACTGCCGGGACGGCGCTCCCATCCGACAAGCGCATGGTTTTTGCTGACGAGCAGCGCTGGGTAGAGCGAGCATGCCTCGAGCAGGCTGGCGACGAGCAGCGCTGCGTCGAGACAGTTGGCAGAGCGCGTGCGCAGCGTCTCGGCAGGCAGACGCACGCGCTGGTCAACTGCCATCGCATTGAGGTTGAAGCTGGTGATCGAATGAACGTAGGCAAGAGCGATGTCGTGACGCAGCACGTCGTAAAGAGCGCTCGCCTGCAGATCGGCATCCGCCTGGTAACCCGCCACCCTCTGTTCCGGGTGACGATCCACGACTTTGCGCAGCGTCTCCAGCACCTTCGGCGCGTTAGGGGTTACGAATGCAGCAAGATAACGCGTCATGTCGATCCAGGCGTTGGTGTGCAAGTCGTGCACCGCGATCGGTGCGACGTTGCGCGCCAGCAGGGCGATGCGAAAGCTCTGCTGCTGCACGATCCTGTCGGCATCAAGGTCGCGCACGCTGACGGTCAGCTCGGCTTTCGTCAGCTCGGTGATGCCCTGTACGGCAACTTTGCGCAGCACTGGAAGCTGGCGCACCGTCTGCACCGCACCGGACGCCAGTTCCACCGTCGTCGCAGCGACGTGGCTGTATTCCTGGATATGGCTGTTGACAAGCAGGCGCTGCAGCTGTGCGGTGTCGTTGCGCAGCTCGACCTCGACCAGCGGGTGCTCCTCCGCATCGAAAAGATCACAGAGCGCAGTGTAGACCTGCTCCATGCGCGGGCGGATGGCAACCGTGAGTGCGGCAGACGGCGCACTCGCCGCAGATGGATTCAAATGCAGCCACACCTCCGCCATTTTTGTCTCCAGGTCTGCAACCTGCGCCTCCAGCAATGGTCTATCGGCGGCGTTGTTCGTCGTGAGCAGTTGCCGCGACGCTGCGGTGTGCTGGCGCCAAAGCATATCATACTGCTGTTGCAGTGCATGGCGTTTAAGTTCAGCCGGCGAGGGTAGGGTCATCGTTCGCCCTGCTTACAGCGCGCCGCCAGCCACTGCTCGGGTTCGTGGATCGTGAAACTGGCGTACGCGCCCGGCTGATAGCGCTCCTCTGCCAGATCCTCTTGCAGTCGGATCAGATTGTCCTCCAAGGAATGCTCGAACGCTGCACGTACGTTTGCCACGCGCCGCCTTGTGTCAAACACTGGTAACTCTTGGACAACTTGGTTCTCCAGCGTCTCGATCCGCATTGTCAACGCTTGGATTCTCTGCTCTTACACGACACTGATCCAATTCACCGCAAGTTCAGCCATCAAAGCGACGACAGCTTCTTCACCTTCAACATAGACGCTATGTAGCTTTTTTCGGTCAGGCAGGCGTCACACTTCCATATCTCTATTTTGACCGGCCTGTACGATTTTGACAAACTGTACTTCAGCAGTCATTTTGCGGCCATGGCGTTGCTGGTGGCACTGCCGGTTTCTGTAGTCTATCTGGTGTTGCAGAAATACATTGTCGACGCGCTGACGATCGGCAGCGTGAAATAGCAAATTCTGGCTGTCCCTCCCTGGCCAGGTTCAGTGCACGCCCCGGGCGGCAAGCGTGCATGCAAAACGTGATTCAAATCTGCAGCAAAGCCGCACCATCCCCCTTTTTGAGCACAGGTTGACGCACGCTTCGTGTATCTTGATGGGGCGCGCAGAGGGGCCCCGACAGTTGAAACCACATCTATCCTGACGCTGTCAGCTCGATGAGCTTGTTTGACAGACCACGGTCGCCTTCACTCATCCGACACGGCATGAGCGGCGATCAGCTTCATGTAGTACAGAAGCGGCAGCCAGAGCAAACCTGCAGGGGCCTTCAGGAAGGTCGCCCCCATCACGATGCCTACGGCTGTGAGTCCGTAGGCAACAGGCCTTTTAAGGGAGCCAGGAGCCGCCAGCACCACGATGAGTGCGAAGCCGAGCATCGACGAATACAGAACCGCCGCCTGCCCGAGCCCGTACTCCGGCCACAACCACGAGACCACAAAGGGATGTACGTGGGCAACGTAGAACGCGAACTCCTGTGTGCGGGTGACGGAGTCCCGATGCCACCATCGTCGGCCGGACCGCGTTGCGTTGACCACGACACCGCCACCGATGTCGAAGGCAAACAAGACTGCGACGGCGGTCTGCAGAGGCGTCCAGTCTGCGAAGAGCAGGGCCCATGCCAGCTGGGCGAGCGACGCGAGAAAGGCGGAGCCCCAGCCACACAGCAGTTCGTCAGATGTGGCGTCAGGGCCGATGAACAGATCGGAGACCGCACGGATCAATGGATGTCTTCTCGGGGTCGTCATTTGACGCAGTCCTCTGTCCTGTCTGCGACGGTCTTGGTCAGGAAGTCTGCTGTGGCCTGTGCTCCGTCTGCGGCTTCGTACAGCCTCTTCAGTTCAATCGCTCGGGGGCGAACGCTCGTGCTCTCCAGCAACTGGCGCACCGCTTGCGCGACGCGAGCGGCGGTCAGCCCCCGTCGACTGAGATGTACTGCGCTACCTGCTTCCGGAACAGCCTGCAGGATGGCAGGCCTGAACTGATCCGGCCACGTACCCAGCCCTGCGTTGAAGAACGGGCGGGAGCACAAAAAAGGCACCAGCGCCACAAGGGGCAACTTCGCGATCCTCACAGACAGATACGCGGTCAGCGTGAATCCGGTGAACACCGCCCGAGCGTTCGTTTTCTCGTAGAAATCAAGCTCGGAGCGGACCCGGCGATCCACCTCGTCAACGGTGAATGGAGCAGCGAACGGTTCCATACGGTCGACATGCCACAGGGGGTCGATCTTCGCAGCGATGTACTCTGGTTGCAGGAGGTGGAAGGCGAAGCCTGAGCGCTCCGGCAAGTCTGCGTACAGGCCGCCACCACTTGTCGGTCACAGATCAACAATATCGTCGACTTCCTTGCTGATCTTCAGCAAACGCGTAGGGCCTCCATCGCCTGGTTATTCACCACGCCGGCGTCCAGAAGCAGCTTTGGGCGGGCGCATCGGCTTGCCCGGTCCATCCGTCGGCACGGTGGCTGCAAGGAATTTTGCAACCCTTGAACGTGTGTTTGTGGAACGAAACCAGACTGCCTGGTGCATGGGCAATGGCGCTCAGTCCGATATTCTTCCGGTTGTGAGTGCGCCTGCACGCTCGTAATTCACGACGATGACGCCGTTTGCGGTGACGGTGCTTTCTGTCACCTTGAATGCTGCCGGGATCGTGCCATCCGCAAACAACCGTTTGCCACCGCCCAACGTGATCGGATAGATCATCAGCCAGAACACATCGACCAGATCATGCTTGATCAGCGTCTGAAGAAGATT
>JAPLGY010000371.1 GCA_026389955.1 Caldilinea sp.
GGTCGGGGCTCCAAAAGAGCTTGTCGTGCTTTGGCGACGCCCCCTCCCTCACGGTCGGGGCTCCAAAAGAGCTTGTCGTGTCTGGGGTGCTTGTCGTGCCTAGGGGTTCCCCCTCCCTCACGGTCGGGGCTCCAACAGAGCTTGTCGTGTCTGGGAAGCTTGTTGTGTCTGGGCATTCCCCCCCTCCCTCACGGTCGGGGCTCCAAAAGAGCTTGGCGTGTCTGGGGTGCTTGTCGTGTCTGGGCATTCCCCCCCTCCCTCACGGTCGGGGCTCCAAAAGAGCGTGTCGTGTCTTGCGAGCTTGTCGTGCCTTGGCATTCCCCCCTCCCTCACGGTCGGGGCTCCAAAAGAGCGTGTCGTGTCTGGGGTGCTTGTCGTGCCTGGGCATTCCCCCCCTCCCTCACGGTCGGGGCTCCAAAAGAGCGTGTCGTGTCTGGGGTCCCGTCAAGCCTGAAGTACAGCAGTCAGCGCTTTCCACTACAAGCAGCGGTTCTCAATCCATTCAAATTGAGAACTGCTGCCCTCTGCAGAAACCAGTTGACAGCCGTTTACAGTTGTGCTATAGTGACGGCGTAATTGTTAATTGACTAAATTAAATAATCAGACGGCGACTCATCAGACGGCGACTCAATCGGTCTTGTCAACGTCGACGTGCACCCTGCAGCCCTTGCTTGCCAGGCTGCACATCCACAAAGCCTCAGAGCCTCTGGCCAAAGGCAGGGCACGCCAGGCCCATTCAGAAGGGAACGGTCATGCATGAAAAGGCGACACACCAACAGACCCGCACCTACAACCGACAACTGGTGCTGCGCACGATCTTTGACCACGGCACGCTGAGCCGGGCTGATGTGGCTCGCCTCACCCAGCTGACCCCCGTGACCGTTTCAGAACTGGTAGCGGAGTTGATTGCCGACCAGCTGGTCAGCGAGCTTGACCTGCCGGCCAGCGGAGAACCAGTCTTGCCAACCAAACGGGGACGCCGGCCGATTCTGCTCCAGGTTGCTGCTGCCAGCCGTCAGTTGATTGCCCTGCGGCTGGCAGTCCACGAATTTCGAGCGGCGCTGCTCGACCTGAACGGTGAAATTTTGTACAGCAAGTCGCTGGCAGTAGGTTCGGCGCGCGGCCAGGAGGCAGTGCGGCAGCTCACCGCACTGACCGACGAGCTGATGGCGCACGCCACCCAGCCCATCCTGGGGATCGGTGTGGCCTCTCCGGGAATTGTCGACACACAGAACGGAACCGTGCGCAGATCGGTCTTTTTTGGGTGGAGCAACCTGCCGATCGGCGAGCTGCTGCACGAACGGTACCAACGGCCCGTGCATGTGGCCAATGCCAGCCAGGTAGCAGCGCTCGCCGAATACCTGTTCGGCAGCAACCGCACGCTGCGCAATCTGGCCGTACTCCGGGTGGGCCAGGATGTGGGGGCCGGCCTGATCCTGGATGGCCAGCTTTTTTTCGGGGATGGGTTTGGTGCCGGGGAGATCGGCCACATGGTCGTCGACCCGCAGGGAGAGCGCTGCGCCTGTGGCAACTCCGGCTGTCTGGAGACTCAGGTGAGTTCGCAGGCGATGGTGCGGAAGGCCCGGGCACTGGCAGCCACCGCCCCCGACTCGCAGTTGGCTCGGTCTCTGGCAGCGGCCAGTTCGCCAGGTCTGGAGGTCGTAGTAGAAGCCTTTCGGGCAGGAGATCCGCTGGCCGCCCAGCTGGTTCAAAGCAATGCCCGCTACGTCAGCCAGGCAGTGGCAGCGCTGGTCTCCCTGCTCAACATCCAGCAAATCCGGCTGGTCGGCAGCATCACCCAATTCGGCACACCGTGGCTGGAGGCAGTCCGGGCCGCCCTGCCGGGCACAGCCATCCCCGATCTGGTCTGCCAGACTGCGATCGAGATTGCCGAGCATGGATCGGACGCTGTGATTTTGGGGGCTGCAGCGCTGCTGCTGTCGCGTGAGCTGGGGCTGACACTCTCTCGCTACCAGGAGCCGCGCAATCAGCCGAGGGGAGGGGGCGCGGTCTGAACTGTTTTATCCGTACCGGGTGCCAGCCTCCCCGCAGCTGGGTGCCGGCTCTTTTTGAGAAAAGGTGAAATCATGTCTGGAAAGCAACTGAAGGCAGGGGTGATCGGGTTGGGGCTGCTGGGCAACCAGTATCTGCAGCTTTTCAGCCGGCGCCCGGAGATCCAGGTTGTCGGGGTCTGCGATGTGCGACAGGCTGCGGCTGCAACGGCTGCGGCCCAGCACAGAACCACCGCCTACACCGACGCTGGGGCGCTGCTCAAAGAACAACGCCCCGACCTGGTGGTGGTGGCCACCCCCGACCATTTGCATCTGGCGCCGACGCTGGCAGCGATCGACGCCGGTGTGCCGGTGATCCTGCAGGAGAAGCCGCTGGCGACCGAACTGAGCCAGGCTGCGATACTCTTCGACCAGGTCGAGAAACACGGCACCCGGCTCTTTGTCAACTTTGCCAACCGAGCCATGCCCTACGATCTGGCCACCCACTATCTGCTGCAAGAGGGGCTGATCGGGGCACCGGTCTACGCCGAGTCACGGCTGGACGACAACATCAGCGTGCCGACTCGGCTGTGGGGAGAGCGAAGTCGCGAGTTTGCCGCCGGTTCGTCGCCTGCTCACTTTTTGTTGAGCCACGTCGTGGATCTGATGCACTGGTATTTTGCCCCTGCGCACGTGGTGGAGGTCTTTGCCGTCAGCCAGCAGCAGGTATTGGGGTTCACCCCAGATCTGTACGATGCCTTTCTGATCTTCGACAGCGGGCTGAAGGTGCGCGTCAAGGCAGAATGGATCAAACACATGGACTCGATCGTCGAGTACTATTCGAGCTTCACCGGTGTGAGCGGCAGCATCATCTACAACAAACGTCCAGGCTTCGGGGTACAGGAAAGCTGGCGTGCCAACCTGTCGGCGCCGCCGGCAGATGCTCTGCTGGCTGAACACCAGCGTCGGCTGGGAGAACAGGGGATCGACGTGCGGCTGTCGCGCCACTACCGACCGGCAACGGCAGGCTACGACGTTTCGACTGTGCAGGCCTCCTTCGAGCACATCGGGGGAGACCAGGCAGATGGCATGATGTTGGTGGGCCCTATGTTGGATGCAGTGGCCGAAGGCACTCTGACCCCCGCTTCGTGGCAGCAGCGCGGCCCGCTGCCCACCCACCACGACGGCCTGCGCCAGGTCCAGGTCGTCCAGGCACTTTTGGATTCGGTACGCACCGGCCGGCCGGTTGCGCTTGAATCGTGATCCCATGCCGGGAGCCCGGTGATGCCTGCCGGGCCCCGGACCTCTGCGGCGTGCGTCTTTGTGCGCACACTGACCACACGTCGACAGGGGCAGGTCCTCTGAGAACAGGCAGAGAGGAGAGACCATCGACAGGAGCTGCAGCAGTTTCGCAGATACAACCGACTCGCGTGCTTGGCAATTTGAATTTTTTAAGGAGAAAAGAACATGAGCGTGCAATCAAGAGTGTCACGGCGTCAATTTCTCAAAGCAGCAGCCGGCAGCGCTGCCCTGCTGGGCCTGGCCGGCTGTGTGGCACCGGTCGCCCCAGCCGGCAGCAGCGCGCCTGCTGCTGCTGTGGATTCGATTCGGGTGCTGGTCGTGGGAGACCCCTTCCAGTTTGCCCTGGAAAAAATTGTCGGCAATTTTGCCGAACAAAGCGGGGTCCAGGTCAATCTGGAGAGCCTCTCCTACGACGCCCTCAACGCACGGCTGGCGACTTCCTTCGTCAGCGGCGCCTCCGACGCCGACGTCGTCACCGTCGACCAGATGTGGAACAGCCAATACTACGACAACCAGTGGATCGTCGCGCTGGACGACTACATTGCCGCCGACAACGCCACCAACCTGGGAGATTTCATCCCAGAAGTGCTGCATTCGCTCAACACCTGGCGCGGCCACATCGTCACCCTGCCGATCGCCTCGTATGCACAGGGCGTCATGTACCGGACCGACGTCTATGAATCGCTCGGGCTGGCAGCCCCCCCCAAGACGGCTGCCGAAGCCGGCGACTGGACTTGGGACGCCTACCTGGAACAGATCGGCCAGCTGGACGGCCAGGATGTCAACGGCACGACGCTGCACGGCACCGTCATCTGCGGTGCCCAGCCCGTGCCTGTGGTGCATATGTACAGCCAGCTGGGGGCCAGCTATGGGGCACGCTGGTTCCAACAGTTCCCAGAAGCCCCCTGGGACTTCACACCCACGATCAACTCGCCTGAAAACATCGCTGGGCTGGCTGCCTACAAACAGCTCTACGATCGGTCGCCAGACGAGGCGATCAACTATGTCTGGTTCGACGCCGGTACCCGGTTCTCCCAGGGCGATATCGGAGCCTTCTTCTGGTGGACCCCCTACTTCTATCTGATCAAAAACAACGGCTACATGACCGGCGAGCTCTCAACCATCGTCGAGAACTACGACGTCGGCATGTTGCCCCACGCTGCCGGCCGCGCGCCCCTGGTCAGCCTGGGCGGCTGGAGCCTGGGCATGCCCTCCTCCACCGACAAGAAAGACGCTGCCTGGCAGTTCATCCAGTGGGCCACCGGCGCCGAGGCACAGAAACAGATGGCACTGGTCCCAGACTACAACTATCAGTTCAGCGATTTCGGACGCAGATCGCTTTACGCCGACGCAGATCTGCGCGCGATCTATCCCTACCTGGATGTGCAGTTGGAGCTGATGGGCCAAGGCAACGGCAAGCTGGTGCGTCCGCCGATGCCGATCTACACCTCGCTGGAGGCAGTCTACGGCCTCAACATCAACCAGGTGTTGTCGGGCGGGCTGACCCCCGAACAGGGACTGGCGACCACCGACACGCTCTTCCGCAACGTGCTACAAGGCAACTTCATGCTGCCCTACCAGTTCGAGAGCTACAACGACACGCCGGAGAGCACCCAGGAGCTGATCGCCCGCCTGGCTGGGTGATGCGACGTCGTCAGAGAGGCTGAAAATCAACAGGCAGGGCTCTGGCTGTCGGCCAGAGCCCTGCCAGACTGGTGAGAACAATGCGCAGAATCGCCGCAATCCGCTGGCAGCCCTATCTGTTCCTGCTTCCTTCTTTTCTGCTGCTGGTGCTGCTGATCATCTACCCGACATTTTTTGTCGTCTCAAACAGCGTCTACTTCTGGAATTTGCAGCTCAGCCCGGTGCCGTTGCAGTTCGTCGGGCTCAAAAACTTCGAGCTGGTCTTCACCGCCACCCCGTTTGTCGACGCGCTGCGCAACACGCTGATTTTGGCAGGGGTGGGCACATTGCTGGAGTTTTGGCTGGGGCTGGGGATCGCCCTGCTCCTGAGCATCAACCTGCGCGGAAACAGCATCGTACGGGCCTTGCTGATCATGCCAGTCACCCTGGCCCCGGTAGTTACCGGATTTCTGTTTCGCTACATGTATTACCGTGAAGGCGGTTTTCTCACCTGGCTCCTGCTCTCGTTGGGCATCCCAGTCTCCGAGCGGGGGCTGCTGGGCGAAGAGAGCAGTGCGTTGGCCAGCGTGCTGGTGGCTGACATCTGGCAGTGGACCCCCTATGCGGCGATCCTGCTTTATGCAGGTCTACTCTCGATCTCCGACGAAGTCAAAGAGGCTGCACGCGTCGACGGCGCTGCGGGCTGGCGCCTTTTCTGGCACATTCTGCTGCCGCTGGTGCGGCCAACTGCGGCGATCTTTGTCATGCTCCGCTTCATGCAGCTCTTCAACATGTTCGATCTGGTGCTGGTGTTGACTCGAGGAG
>JAPLGY010000696.1 GCA_026389955.1 Caldilinea sp.
AACCCTGCTTCCCTGAATCCCGTTTGCTTTCACCAGTATGGAGGGTCTTTGCCGCTCGACCAGTTCAGCTCCCTGCGCTCAGGAAGGCCCATACTACCTGATTCGCACACCCCAGTCAAATCCTTCAACCCTCAATTCCACTATAACGCAGAGTAAGCGAGTGCGAAGCCAGCCAGCACAGCCAGAAAGCCGATCAGAGACAACGCCACCACGACGACCCCGGGCAGCAGCAGCGCCAACAGGAGACGCACCCAATCCAGCCGGGTCACAAAACGTACCGCCAGGCAGGACACCCCCCCTGCCCAAAGGGCTCCCCCCACCACGGCGACCGGTCCTACCAGCGGGAGCGGGGCCAGGCCCGTGAGCACGAGGGGGACGGCAGCCAGGCTGGTGGCTGCGAAAAAGGTCTGCAGCTGGTTCTTTGCCCCCATCAGGCGTGCAGCCCCAGCCACGGCGGTGCCGTAGACCAGCCAGAGAGAGAGCCACCGCAGCGGGACGTTGATCCAGAGTCCCAGGCTGGAGAGGCTGGCAGCCAGCCAGGGAGGGAGGCGTGCAGCGCTGCCAGCCAGCAGGCTGGTGTTGTTGGAGGCCAGATCCAGTGCTGGGATGCCATATTCGTTGGCCAGGCCAGCCAGATCCACGGCGAGGCTGGCCAGCGGCACAGCAGCCCCGAGCCGCAGCCCCAGCCAGAGCTGAGAGAGCAGCGGCAAGAGGCCGGCCAGCAGCCCAAGCAGCACGATCAGACCCATCCCCTGGCGCATCGACAGCGTGATCGCCCCCCGCTCAAATGGGTCTAGGGCATCGGACAGGTTGAGCCGGGCAGCGTTCCAGATCTGGCTGAAACCAGGGACCCAGGCCTTCCAATGCCACGCCTGGCGCGGGGTCCTGCCAGGCAACCGGACATACGTCTCCAGAGCAATCAAGCACCTCCTGTCCAGTAGCCAACGACAAATGCGATTCCTGCCAGCCCTCCAGCCGCTCCCCCCAATCCATAGATCACCAGCGTGGTCAGAGCGGCGCTGCGCCAGTCCAGTTCGTGTGCCACCTGCACTGCCCGGTAACCGACCAGAAGAGTCCAGACCGCCAGCAGCGGGCTGCCTGCGCCGGCAAAGGGGACGAGGCTGAGCAACAACAGGCTCAACGGGGCCACGGTCAAGGCAGTGGCCCCCAAAGTTGCTGTCAGCGTGCCACGTCCGCCAAAGCCTCGGCCGACTGCATAGGCAGAGAAGCCATAAAAAAGCCACCAGCACAACGCCAGGGCAGGAACGCTGAGGATCGGAAGCAGAGAACTCCACCCCCCTGCATACCCAGAACTCCAGGCCACCCAGGCCCAGAGATCGGCCACGATTCGTTCGCCGCCTGCGCCCGCCAGCCCTGTGTTGGCGGCCAGCTGCCTCCAGCCCTGCAGCAGGAGGGTCCACATTGCGTGTGGATCTGGCAGCGCCAGCGCCGCCAGCCAGTTGCCCATCGCAACGGCGACCCCTCCGGCGAGGCTGACGACCGCAACCAGCTCCCGGCCCTCCAACCAGGGAGCATCGTCGTCGACCATGTGCCCGGCTCAGCATCGCTGCGGCCCCCACCTGGTCGTAGCTCAGCATGCGAAAAAGCTCGCCAAAGCCCGGCAGCGGTTTTTCGATCGCGCGGTGGATCACATCGTAGGTGCGGTCTCGGCGTCCGATGCCAGTGCCTCCGTTGAAGATGATCAACCGTGCCAGCCCGCTGGCGAACTCCTCCAATGCCTGCAAGACGGCGTCTGGCTCGTCGGCGACGATCCGATAGTCAACCACCAGGTGGCCCGCAGCTTCCACCAGCCTGCGGATCACCTGGCCGCTGACATCCGTCTCTGCGGTGCGTGTATCGCTGACCGTAACCACGGCGACCGGAACTGTCCCCTGCTTCTCTGCTGCTTGGCGGTGTTCCTCTGAACTCATCAGTAGGCATCCTTTCGTTGGATCAGAAGCGATGTGGCGCTGCCAGGCGGCCAGCCATAGCCTTCCCCGGCCGTCGTGCAGGCCACCTGGTTGTAAAAGAGTCCGGCACGGGCCTGCACACCGACCGTGACCTGCGGGGTCAACTGGTTCAAGTTTTGCGCCACCGGTGCCGGCACCTCCTGGTAGTTGAAACCGATGTCGCCGTTGGCGTGGAGGACGATCTGCAAGGTCACCGCTGCTGGCGAGCCAACGACCCCCACATTGCGGTATTCGACCACAAAACGGTCGGAGGCTGGCTGAAAGGCCAGAATCTGCCCGCCGGTCAGCGTCGGGTCGAGGTCCGTCCACCAGCCAAAGATGGCCTGCGCCGGTTCAGCCAATCCTGGCAGGCACTGGTTGTGGCCGGGGAGAGCAAGGGTCCCGCTCTCTGCAAACGCCAGGAACCCATCTGCATAGACCTCGGCCATCGAATAGACGGTAGCAGTGGGTGGGCCTTGGCCAGAGAGGGGGAATGGAAAGGGGAGCGCCACGGGCACGGACTGACGGCTGTCCGTGATCAGCACGGTCGGGGAGAGGGTGGGGATCTCCCACTGGAAGGGCAGCGATGTCGCTGCTTCGTCGCCGCGGGCGACCCAAGGCAGATAGAGGCGGCGCTCCAGCATGCCGACCACGTCGAGCCGGATCGGGATCCACCGGTTCGTGCTCTGCCCCCCGGCGTCGGTCACGGCCAGCCCGATCCCCCCCATGTAGTTGCCGATGGCCAGGGAGGTGGGCGAGATCGCCACAGTCAGATACGCGGGCTGGCCGTAGGCAGCTGTCGCCACAAAGTCGCTGTCGGGGGCATTGGGCACTGTGTACCAGTCCGACTGCAGGACTTCGCCGGCCACCGTCGCTGAAAGCGGATTGGAATTGGCGATGCGGACGGTCCGGGTCAACGGGGCTGCTCCTGGGGGGAGTGTCACGGCCAGGGCTTCCGGCGCCAGGCTGACCGTGCTGGCCAGGGCTTGGCGCAGGGCCCTGGCTGCGTTGAGCAGACCTGCGCCGGCCTGTGTCTGGGGAAGCGCAAGCTCGCGCGCCGTGCCTTCCAGGATGGCTTCCACTTCAGCGGGGGACAGATCAGGCCGTGCTCCCAGCAGCAGGGCCGCAGCTGCGCTGACCAGCGGTGCAGCCATGCTGGTCCCAGGCTCTGTGCAGTAGTAGTGGGCTCCTTCCTGCAGCAAGACGCGGCCAGAGCCGACACATTTGCCCGGCACCGCAGAGGGCCAGGTGCTCAACACACCTTGTGTGTAGCTGCCCCCCCCTGCGGCCAGGTCGATCTGGGTTCCAATCGCGCTGTAGGAAGCCCGCTGGGAGTCGATGGTCAAAGCGGCCACAGCCAGCACATGGTTGAGCCGGGCCGGGTAGTAGACCTGGCCACTGTTGCTGTTGCCTGCAGCCGCCACCACGACCACCCCGCGTGCGGCAGCGTAGTCGATCGCGTTCTGAATTTCCTGGACCAGGGCCACGTCGATGACCAGCGGGATCTCCAGGCTCAGGTTGATCACGTCGGCCCCCCGGTCGGTGGCGTCGCAGAGGGCGCGGATCAGATTGGTGATCGACCCACTGCCGCTGCTGCCGAGCATCTTGAGCGGGTCGATCAGCACATTGGGCGCGCCGCCGGCAACGCCCAGCCCGTTGTTGGCCTGCGCGGCCAGGATGCCCGCCACATGGGTGCCGTGGCCGAAATCGTCGTTGGGCACCGTGCCGGAGATCACGTAGTTGACCCCGGCCAGCAGGCGGCCTGCCAGGTCGGGATGATTGAAATCCACCCCGCTGTCGATCACCGCGACCTGCACAGGGGCCAGCGCAACCTCCTGCTGTGCGGCCAGCTGCCAGGCGCGGGCAAACTCGCTGCGCTGCAGGGGCCACTGGTGAGTTGCATAGTAGGTATCTTCCAGGGCAAAAGGCTCCTCAGGCTGCACAGGGGGCAGCTGCTGGGCTGCGCGCACCACCCAGTTTGGCTCGACCGCCACAACTCCCGGCAACCTGGCCAGCGTCTCCAGGGTGGCTGCCGTGTCGGGCCCTTGCAGCCGCCAGACCTGCAGCAGCCTGCCGGAGCCGCACGCGGTGACCTGGTCGATCTGGGTTCCGGTCTGTGCCAGAAACTCCTCAGCCTCGGCAGAGGGCTGCCGCACCACCAGATACTCGCCTGGCCAACGGTCGGCGGCGGTCGCGTGGGCGGGTGTGGGGGGCAGCTCCGCCGTATCCTGCGCCTGCAGTGCTCCGGGGGAAAGCCCTCCGGGGGAAAGCGACAGGGCCCCCAAGACCAGGGCAATTTTCAGACAGTTCAACGGTTTCATCAAGTCCTCCGGTGAGCGCCCGCCTTCAGGCGTGGGGTGTGGACCTGCCGGTTCAGCGTTGCTGGTGCTTCTCTGCATTCGCCAGGTTCCGGGTAGCGACATCGATGCAGGCACGCAGCGCCTGGGTCATCGCGTCGTAGTCGGTGTACAGGCGTCCGTAGGTCAGGTTGAACGGGTAATCAAAGTCGGGTGGGTTGCGGCCCTGGGTGTGTTGGAGCAGGGTTTCCAGCTTGTCGTATGCATTGTAGTGGAGAGATTAGTTGGTTAGAGCTTCTTGTTTTTATTGAGTTT
>JAPLGY010000488.1 GCA_026389955.1 Caldilinea sp.
CTGCTTCATGGGCGGGCCTTGGACGGGGAGAGCGGCAAAGCGGCGGGGTCTGGCTCGACCTTCTGGGTCGCCAGCTGCTGTTTGCGTCTGCGATCCTTCATCGAGATCACCCCCAGCATGGCTAGCGCGGCGTTGATCATCATCTCGCTGCTCCACACCCACATGATGGCGCCGCCGAGCATCTGGTCCTGCAAGGCTGTCATCCCATAGAGCCGGGGAACGGTGTTGTAGTGGGGGTAGAGGACTTCGCTGGCATTGGCGATTGCAAAGCCGGCAATCGCGTTGGGGGGCACGAACGCCAGCACATAGGCAATCCGCATCCAGTAGGCCATGCTTTTGTGCAGGCGCGGGGCTCCGTTCATCACCGGCCACCAGAAGAGCATCGCTCCTCCGAAAAACGTCAGATGTTCCAGAGTGTGGACCCATTCGTGGCGCAGCGCCAGGTCGTAAAGGGCTGCATCGTGCCAACCCAGATAGAGAAAGGTAAAGATCAGCCAGGCGATGGCGGGTTGGCTGATCGCTGCCAGCAGCTGTCGAGGCCAGCTTTTGCCAGCCAGCAGGGCCGTCAAGCTCCGGCGCAGCGGTCTCGGCAGGCCCCACAGGCCTACGGGATAGGGGTTGCCCAGCCAGAGCAGCGGGGCGGCGACCATGACCAGCAGTTTGTGCTGCACCATGTGCATGGTCAGCAGCTGGGTGCCCAGCCAGTCGATCGGCGAGAGCAACGCCAGAGCAAGCGAGCCCAGCCCGAGCAGGTAGGTCGCCAGTCGCCAGCGGCTGGCCAGCTTCTGGCGGCGGCTCTGCAGCCTGAGTCGGGTCCAGCCGAGCCCATAGACCAGGGCAGCCAGCAAGAGGGGCAGCAGCACCTCCCAACGCACTTCCCATGCTCCGAGCAGAGCAGTCAGTAACGGATGCATCGAGTCGCCTCACTGGGGGTCGGCACGCGCCGACAGCCCCGCCAGACAAACCATACGCAGGGTGGAGAGGTATCCACACCTGCTGCGCACGACAGAAACTGCCGTCGCTCAGTGCGTCACATGAGCGACGTTGCCGATCAGATACAGGGCTGGATAGAAAAAGATCCAGACGACATCGACATAGTGCCAGTAGATGGCGCAGGCTTCAACGCCCCAGTGGCGTTCCTTGGAGAAATGGCCTTTGCGGGCCAGATTCCAGATGATCAAAATGAAAGCAACCCCTGAGATCACATGCAGGGCGTGCATCCCGGTCATTGCAAAGACAATTGCCCCATACTTGTCTCCCCACGGGGTCAGGTGGCCCTGGTAAATTGCAGGGAAAAGGCCCCATTCGAAGACCATCACCCCGCCCATAAAGATCAGCCCGAAGGTCGCCGTGAGCAGCATGAAAAAAGAAAACGCTTTGCGGTTTCCACGTTCCATGGCGGTCTCGGCGAGGCGCATGGAGATGCTGCTGACCAGCAGCATGGAGGTCACGATCAGGCCGATGTTCTGGTCCAGTTCAGGGCGGGTATCGCCCCAGAGATAAAAACGAGCTGCCAGCAACCCGCCAAACAAAAAGGCTTCAGAAACAAAGAAGAGCCAGAGCCCCAGCCGGTTCATGCGCAACTGGGCAGCGAAGTTGTCGTGGTTGTCGTGGTCGGCGGCGTGGGGCTCGTGGGCATGTCCCAGCGGGGCATGGGCCGAAGTGGTGACAGCAGCCATAGATCAATGATCTCCTTCCGCCGTCCAAAGTCGGCTGACATGCATGAAAAAATAGAGAACCAGAATCGCCTTGAGTGCTGCCACCAACATCAGCAGTGTAGCGCCGACATGGTAGAGCCCCATAAAATATTCGACCACAGTCAGGATCGCCAGAAGTCCCCCAATGACAACGACGATCCCATATCCGTCTCGTTTCAACATTGTCGACTCTCCTTGTCTTGTCCTCGAACGGTCGGCTGTGGAGAACTCCTTGCAGCAGGTGGCTTCTCCACAGCGTACGGCATTTTCAGAGCGTTCAGTCGTCGCCTGCTCCCGTGCTGGCGATGTACCTCGAACCTGCCAGACCGTAGTCGTAGGGTTCACCGACCACGGCGATCGGGCGGGCGTAACTGTGTTCGGGCGCTGGCGACGGGATCTGCCATTCGGGCGAACGGGATCGCCATGGGTTATTGCCGGCGGTCGCGCCGATTTCGGCGCTGGTGAACAGGTTGTAGATCATGATCAGGATGGAGAAAGCGATCACAAAGCCGGCGATCGTGACCAGCAGATGGACATTTTCGACCCCAAGTGCCGGGTCGTAGTCGGCGATCCGCCGCCGCATCCCCATGGTGCCTGCGGTCATCTGCGCCAGGCTCATCAGCCAGAAACCGGGTGTCATCAGCCAGAAATGCAGCTTGCCCATGGTCTCATCGTACATGCGCCCTGTAATCTTGGGGTACCAGTAGTAGATGGCTGCAAAGAAGGGAAAGACGAACCCCCCGAAGATGGTGGCATGAAAGTGGCCGACGACGAAGTAGGTGTCGTGCAGAAAGAGGTCGGTGGCGGTCGTTGCCAGAATAGGGCCGCTGAGCCCGCCGATCAGGAAGACGGAGATAGCGCCCAGCGTGAAGAGCATCGGTGTCGGGAAAGTCAGGCGCCCTCCCCACAAGGTGCCGAGCCAGCTAAAAAATTTGACGCCGGTCGGCACGGCGACGAGCAGGGTTGAAATCATAAAGACCACGCGCAGGTATTCGCCGTAGCCCGAGGTGAACATGTGGTGGCCCCAGACCAGAAAACCGACCAAGGCGATCGCCAGGCTGGAGAGCGCCACCCAGCGGTAACCGAAGAGCGGTTTGCGTGAGAAGACCGGCAGCAGTTCGCTGATGATGCCCAGCCCGGGCAGCACAAAGACGTAGACCGCAGGATGTGAGTAGAACCAAAAGAGATGCTGGAAGAGCAGCGGTTGGCCTCCGATATTCTCGCCGGCCGCATTGTAGAGGGGGTTGAAAAAGGGCATCCCCAGTGTGCGCTCGAAAGAGAGCATCAGGAAGGCCTGGCCGATCAGCTGGGTGGCGGTCAGCTGGATGAGGCTGGTCGCCAAGATCGCCCAACAGAAGATCGGCATGCGGAAGAGCGACATTCCCTTGGGGCGCATCATCAGCATGGTGACGATGATGTTGAGCGACCCCAAAATTGAGGAGAGGCCGATCACAAAAATGCTCAGAAAGACCAGTTGATAGCCGACAGGTCCACGCAGGCTCAGGGGAGGATAGGCGGTCCAGCCAGAATCCCAGCCGAAGAGCATGCTGACCAGCAGGGTGAGGATGGCCGGCACGTTGATCCAGTAGGCAAAGGCGTTGAGGCGGGGGAATGCCATGTCTGCGGCGCCGATCATCAACGGCACCAGATAGTTGGCCATCCCGCCGACCCCAAGCAGAATGGCCGCCAGTGTCACCCAGGCATGCATGCTGAGGAAGGTGTTGTAGGTGCCCGGCTGCAGAAAAGAGATGCCAGAATCTGCCAGCTCGGTTCGGAAGACCAGGGCAAAGCTGCCTCCGATCAGCAGGAGAAACATGCCGGTCACGCCGTATTGGATGCCGATCACCTTGTGGTTGTAGTCGACGCCGAAATAGCGGGTCCAGGCTGGTTTGTCGGCAGGTGGGCCATGCAAGAGGGGGGTTTCGGCCCCTCGCGTCCACTTGAGCCAGTCGGAGAGT
>JAPLGY010000053.1 GCA_026389955.1 Caldilinea sp.
CCCCCTCCCTCACGGTCGGGGCTCCAAAAGAGCTTGTCGTGTCTTGAGAGCTTGTCGTGCCTTGACATTCCCCCTCCCTTACGGTCGGGGCTCCAAAAGAGCGTGTCGTGTCTGGGGTGCTTGTCGTGTCTGGGGATTCCCCCCTCCCTCACGGTCGGGGCTCCAAAAGAGCGTGTCGTATCTGGGGAGCTTGTCGTGTCTGGGGGTTCCCCCCCTCCCTCACGGTCGGGGCTCCAAAAGAGCGTGTCGTGTCTTGGGTACTGGTCGTGCCTTGCGATTCCCCCCCTCCCTCACGGTCGGGGCTCCAAAAGAGCGTGTCGTGTCTGGGGAGCTTGTCGTGCCTGAAGTACAGCAGTCAGCGCTTTTCCCTACAAGCAGCAGTTCTCAATCCATTCAAATTGAGAACTGCTGAACAAAAAAAATTCCTCTTGACGTTGTTTTATGTCGCTGGTATAATTAAGTGGCAAGAAGGCAAATCGTAGACAGAAATGCGAGCCCATAACGTCCGCGCAGATCTGTTTACACCAAGACCCACACCATACTGCGAGGTTGTGTAGATGTCTGAGGCAGCAAGCAAGAGAACCGCGCCGGTCGGCGAGGAAGCAAAATCGTCCGATCTGCAGCTGTTCGAGCAATATTTGAGCACAGGGATCGATCTGGACATGCCAGGACGCGGCGATCTGCGCGAGGGTGTGATAGTCGAGGTCCGTCCCACGGAACTTCTGGTCAACGTGGGAAGCAAACGCGACGGCGTTGTTCCTCAGTCTGATCTGGCAAAACTGGACCCAGAATTTGTCAAAAATTTGCGAGAAGGGCAGACCGTTGATGTGGTGGTGGCCAAACAGCCAGAGGACGACAGCGTCTTTTTGTTGAGCATTGCCGATGCGCAGCAGAAGCGGGATTGGAACACGGCTGAAAAACTGTTGGCCAGCGGCGAGATCACGACGCGCAAAGTGGTCGGTTTCAACAAAGGTGGGCTGACAGTAGAGTTCAGCCATCTGCGGGGGTTTGTCCCAGCTTCGCATGTGATCGACATGCCGCGCAACTTGAACGAGGATCAACGCCGTGGTGAATTCGAGGGACATGTCGGCCACGAGATGCGTCTCAAGGTGATCGAAGTCGATTCGAAACGGCGCCGTCTGGTGATGTCGCAGATGCTGGCCGAGCGCGAGTATCGTTCGGTACAGCGGGAAGAACTGTTCAAACACCTGGCGGTCGGCTCTGTGGTGGAGGGCGTGGTGCGCAGCATCCGTCCTTTCGGTGCATTTATCGACATCGGTGGGGTCGACGGTCTGCTGCACGTCAGCGAGATTGGCTATGGGAATGTCAACCATCCTCGCGAGGCGTTGGCGGTCGGCGAAGCTGTGCGGGTGCAGGTGATCCGGATTGACAGCGAAAATCAGCGGGTGGCGTTGAGCCGCCGCCGTTTGTTGACCAATCCTTGGGACAGCATCGAGCAGCGGTACGCGGCCGGCACGGTGGTGCCGGCGACCATCACCCGGATTGCCGACTTTGGGGCTTTTGCCGAGCTGGAATCAGGGGTAGAGGGGCTGATCCATGTCAGCGAGCTGGCGGACATCGCGGTTGCGGAGCCGCTCAAGACCGTACGTGCCGGCGACAAGGTGACGGTCAAGGTTCTGCGGGTAGATGCCAAACGACAGCGGATCGGGCTGAGCATCCGTCAGGCCAGCGATCCGGGTGGGGCTGTTGGGTGAGCCCTCTGCCACACGGGTGCAAGCGATACAGGGACATGCCTCCTGCGGCCCTGTTTTTGGTAGAAACGCCGGAGCTGTTTGGCGTCCGCGGCGAAGCGCGGCTATAATCAGAGTCTGAATTGCACAAAGGTCGTAGAGGGTCATGAGGGGAGGTGAGTGGTCATGAGTGTTGAACTTCGCCCAGGGGAATCCCAAGATGGTCTGTTGAAGCGCTTCCGCAAAGCGGTCGCCGAGGCGCGCATCCTGCCGATTGTCCGGCAGAAACGTTGGTTCACTTCCAAGAGTGAAATTCGCCGCATCAAGCGGCAAAAAGCCATTCGCAAATCGCAGCGTTTCAGCCGTCCGTAGTTGAATCGCCCAGATTGGCACAGGGGTCTCTGTCACAGAGACTCCTGTACAGTAAATTGATAAGGGACACATGCCAGAAGAGACAATTACCCTTGACGGCAAAATTGTAGATGCATTGCCCAACGCGATGTGTCGGGTAGAGCTTGTACACGGCCACACAGTGCTTGCCTATCTCTCCGGAAAAATGCGGAAATACTACATCCGTGTTTTGTTGGGAGATCGGGTCAAAGTCGAAATGAGTCCGTACGATCTGACGCGCGGGCGGATCACCTATCGACACCGCAACTGAAAGCGGCCAAGGCGTTCCTGGCTGGCAGGACGCACACTGCTCGTTTTTTGCAGCAGAAAAAAGTTTGCAAGCCGGAGGGTTGTTTGTCAGCCTTCCGGCTTTTGTCTGGTGTGTACCGGAGGCCAGGGCTGCCCCAGCTGCTGGTAGGCATCGATCGCCCGGCGGGCAAACTGTTGTTCAGCTTCGAAGGTCAGACGGGCCACTGCTTGCTCCAGCGGGAGCCACAGCCTCACAAACTGTGCTTCGTCTTTGGCGTTGCGCCGGACGATGCGATCGCTGAGCAGACGGAGCAAAAAGTACTGCTCGCTGCGGACAAAATCATCGCCCTGAAAGTTGAATTTGACAACCTGTTGGCCCAGATCGGCCACAGCAGCCAGGTCTGCATAGCCAGTTTCTTCGGTCGTCTCGCGCAACGCAGCCTGCAGAGCACTTTCTCCAGGGTCGATATGGCCTTTGGGCAGGCGAACCTCTTGTTGTTTGGGACGGTCGAGCACCAATACGTGCTCTCCGTCGATGATGATCCCCCCCGCCGCACTATAGTGCTTGAGCGCCATCGACAGCAACCTCCTGGATGAGCTCAGGCTCGACCACCAGATAGAGTTGGGCAGCCAGTTCAAAGCCGACAACTTGCATCTGGCTCCCTCCTTCCCCCACCGTTGCGACAGAGAGGGTCAGCGGGCCGTTGAAGGGCGCTTTGTCGACCAATGCCACCCGCTGGCCAGGGACAAGCTGCAACTGGGTCAGATAGCGGAGCACGCGCGCATCACGGCTGGCCACCCGGCGCAGCCTTCCCTCTTCCCCGATCTGCAGTGTGCTGAGTGCCCGCAGCGTCTCCTGCATCATGCTCCCATCAGGGCGCGGAATGGGGTCTCCATGCGGGCAGTGAGACGGATACCCACACCGCCGGTCCATACGTTCTTCAAAGGCTCTGCTGACGGCGTGCTGCATTCGGTGCGCCTCGGCGTCGACCTGATCCCACGTGTAGCCCATGATTTCGATCAGGAAAACTTCCAAAAGACGGTGACGCCGAATCAGCTGCAAGGCTGCCAGTTCCCCTTGTTCGGTCAGCAGGATGCCGTCGGCATTGGAACGGTCGATGAAGCCAGATTCTTCCAGCCGTTTCAGCATGCTCGACGCCGCTGCCGGTGAAACATGCATTTCATCTGCCAACGCCGAGGTCGTCACCTTGTCTGCGGGACGCTGACGCCATGCCCCCAGCCTGTAGATGGTGGCCAGATAGTCCAGCATGCCATCGGTTGTGATCCCACAAAACGTCTGCATCGAATTTTTCTCATCTTGTTTAGAATTATTAAAATAAAGTATAGCGTCTGTGGCGCCGCTTTGTCAATTGCCCAGATGTGCTACAATCAAGCTCTATGCAAACACCGCCTGAACCCTCTTGCCGCCAGCCCATCTTCTCTGATGCAGAGGAGGAACTGCCGTTGCTGGCTGCGGGCTGCCAGCAGCTGGGGATCGAACTGCCCACCGGTGCCCTGGCCGCATTTGCCCGCTATGGCCGTGAGCTGGTCGAGTGGAACGCCCGGCTGAATTTGACGTCGATCGTCGCCAGCGCAGAAATTCAGACCAAGCATTTTTTGGATTCGCTGGTCAGCCTGCCGGTGTTGATGGAAGAACTGGGGCAGCCGCTGCCTGCACTCCGCCTTCTGGACGTCGGAACCGGCGCTGGATTTCCGGGGATTCCCCTCAAGCTGGCTGTCCCTGCTTTGCAGTTGACCTTGATGGAGGGCACCCAAAAAAAAATTGCGTTTTTAGAACACCTCCTTGCGCAGTTGGGGATCGGGCCGGTGACGCTGGTGCATGGGCGAGCCGAAGAACTGGGCCGGCTGCCGGTGCATCGAGAGCGTTACGATGTGGTGGTGGCGCGCGCGGTTGCACCGCTGAACACCCTGGCCGAATACCTGCTGCCGTTGGTGCGTCGCGGGGGGCTGGCTGTCCTGTACAAAGGACCTTCTGCGCCGGAAGAATTTATGGCCGCGCGCCACGCGCTGAAAGTCCTGGGCGGTGAAGCAGTGCGGCTCGCCCCTGTCACCGTCCCCTTTTTGGAGGAACGGCGTTTTTTGCTCCTCGTCAGGAAGACGGCAGCGACACCCGCACAGTATCCGCGCGGCCAGGGGCTGGCCCGCAAACGGCCGCTCTGATCGACGCACCCACAAGGCCCCCGGGTCTGCCCTCGCTGTCAACAGGCCCGTTCAGTCGTTGACACACGCTTTTTCGAGGTAGAAGGTCATGTGTTGAAAATGGATGACCGGATCAATATATTCGACCCGGACATAGGGAGGGACGGTCAACGTGATCGGCGCATAGCAGAGGAGACTTTGGATCCCCGCAGCGACCAACAGCTCCGCTACCCGCTGTGCCGCCGCGGCCGGCACGGCAATCACGGCGATCTGGCAGCCTTGCTGGCGGATCACAGCGGGCAGGGCACCGAGCGCTTCTACAGTGACCGTCCCAATCTGGCCGCCGATCTTGGCTGGATCGTTGTCGAAGACGCCGACAATCCGAAAGCCGCGCTGCTCGAAGCCGTGATAGCTGGCCAACGCATGGCCCAGATAGCCGGCGCCGACCAGAATCACCGGCCAGATACAGTCGACCTTGAGAATTTTTTCGAGCTGGGTACAGAGATAGGCAACGTTGTACCCCGTTCCTTGTTTGCCAAACTCACCGAAATGGCTGAAATCTTTGCGGATCTGGGCTGAACTGAGACCCAGCAGCTGGCCAAGCTCCTGGCTCGAAGTCACCTCGGCCTTCTGGGTGTGGAGCAGGCGCAACGTGCGCAGATAGATTGGGAGCCGGCTGATCACAATATCCGGGATTCCTGGCACAGGCGTTGACAGACTCATGTTGGCTGGCCTTGTCGAAAAAGAGTTTGACAAGATAAAATCTTGTTGATTTTATCACAAGAGGATGGCAGATGCCAGCTGGACAGACCAGCTAAAACGTATCTTGGATCAAGGGAGGTCTATGAACCAACAGCCAACTCGTCGAATCCAACGGTTTGTGC
>JAPLGY010000784.1 GCA_026389955.1 Caldilinea sp.
ACACCCCCACCTGCGCAGGAGAGTGGCGCCAATTGGACAGATGGCTCAGCAACAGACGGCCTTGGTCGGGAGAGATTCTGCCCATGTCCCACCTCTGGCCCTTCACTGCCGCCGCCATGCCCACCTCAGACCAGGGCCCCCATTGAATGCTCAGCCCAACCAATCCCTGGCTGCGCCGCGCCTGCATCAGCCCATCCAAAAAGCCGTTGGCTGCCGCATAGCTGCTCTGCCCGGGCGATCCCAATAAGGAGGCGGCCGACGAAAACGCCACAAAGTAATCGAGCTGCCTGGTTGCAGTCAAACAGTGCAGATGCCAGCCCCCCACTACCTTGGGCCGCAAGACTGCCCGGAGCCGCTCGGCAGTCTGCATCGTCACCATCCCATCGTCGAGCACACCTGCGCAGTGGAAAATACCTGCCAGCGGCAGGTCCTCCGAACACCGCGCCAGCAGCGCCCGAAGGGACTCCTCTTCGGCGATGTCCGCCTGCACGACCTGCACCTCGGCGCCGGCCTCCGCCAATTCCGCCAGCAGCAGACGCTGGCTCTCTGCAACAATCCCCCTCCGGCTGACCAGAAGAAGATGGCGGGCCCCCTCCTGCACAATCTGGCGTGCAACCTGCAGACCCAGCAGCGTGCGTGCAAAGCCCCACAAGCTCCCCCCTACCGCAGCATTGACAGGGTCGGAACAGCTGTGCACCCCGCGGGTAACCACCCACAGATGCGCCGGCACTCCCGCCAGACTCTGGCTGAGCAGCAGCAACGCAGCACACCGTTCCTGTGCCATTTCATGGCCTGCGCTTTGCCCGTCTGGCAGAGCCCCCCAGAAAAGCACACCCACCTCTGCAGCCTGTCCGGCAAGCTGCTGGAGCACAGAAGCTATCTCCGCCCGCTCTGCAGAAGCAGAGATGCTGTAAAGGGGTGCTGCCCTTTCCCCACGGGTCGATGCAGCCAATCCAGCAGCCAGCCTGGCCTCGATTTCAGCTTCCAGGCCAACCAGCAGCCAGCCAGAAAGTGCACGTCCTGTCTCTGACCCCTGTACAGCCGCCAAAGGCTGAGGATCCCACTGCAGCGTGTAAAGCCAGTCTGTACGCAGCCGATTGTGCTGAATGGCACTGGCCGACGCCGCTCGCGTCTGAAATCCCCGCAACGCTGCAACCACCTGGCCATCTGCTCTACACAGCGTAATATTCCAGTTCGCTCCTCTGCTCGAATCCGCTGGGGTGTCGCCACGCACAACATGGCACCAGAATGTTTCATCAGCCCCCCCTGCACCATAAAAAATCAACTGCTCCAACGCAAAAGGCAGCTGCACACCATCAATCTTGCCCGCAGCAACCAGCTGGAAACAGGTGTCGAGCAGACTGGGGAAAAGTGGATACCCCTGTACGTCGGGCACTGCCTGCGGGCGCTGCAACTGCGCCAGCACCTCTCCTTGAGCGTCTGTCCACAACGCCTGCACCCAACGAAAACTCGTTCCGAGCACAATCTGCGCAGCAGCAAGCTGGGCATAGAGTTCTGACGGCATCCGCTCTGTGCTGCAGCGGGAACGCAGCGCCGCCAAATCCACTTGCGGTGGGACGCCAGTTTCTTGCTGCATGCGCCCAGTTGCATGCACCACAACCTCTTCCGCATCGTTCTTCGAAACGCTGCTGGCAATTTCAAACGAGCCTTGCCGACTCGCTGGCTCTACCATCAACTGCACCAGACGCTCGGCATCAGGGGCCAGCACCAGCGCCTGGGGAAAAATAACGTCTGCGATCTGACAGGAAGATGTCTTCCAAAGCAGCTCTGCACCACTCAATGCCAACGCAAGGTGGCAGGCACCCGGTACCACTACCTCACCGTAGACCACGTG
>JAPLGY010000135.1 GCA_026389955.1 Caldilinea sp.
CGCAAGACAGAACTCTTGGCCTATCTTCAACAGGAAGGCAGCTATGCCCCGCTCTCCCATGGACAGCAAGCGCTCTGGTTTGTCCACCAACAAGATCCAACCAGCGACGCCTACCATATACCTCTCGCCTTTCGTATCCACACCCCCGATTTAGACCCCGGACGGCTGCGCCAGGTCCTGGATCAGCTCGCCGCACGCCATGCCAAGTTGCGTGCCCGTTTCGCCACTGTGGCCGGAAAACCCGTGCAACAGATCGCTCCTCAGCTGAAGCCCGGCTGGACAACGGTCGATGCCATGGACTGGACGGAGACTGCATTGATGGCACATCTTGACGCCGATGCCCGCCGCCCCTTTGCTTTGGAACAGGGGCCCCTTTGGCGAGCCACCCTCTTTGTGCAAAACAGCTCACCGGGTGCCTTCACAGGAGTGCTGTTGCTCACACTGCACCATATCATCTTCGATCACTGGTCGATCCCTTTGCTCGGCACAGAGTTGTGTACCCTCTACCAGCAAGAGGAAATTACCCCACTCCCCTCACGCACCTACCTGGATTTTATCTACTGGGAGTTGAACTACCTCAGCCAGGAAGGACAAACGCTGGCTCGCTACTGGCGACAACAACTGCAACCCGCTGCCGACACCCCGCTGCCCGTGCTGGAATTCCCCACCGACCACCCGCGCCCTCCCGTACAACGGCTGCGCGGCGCCACCTGCGAGTTTCGTCTGAGCCTGGAACTCTCGCAGCAACTGCGTGCGCTGGCACGGGCAGAAGGCACCACCTTGTACACCCTCTTGTTGGCAGCCTATCAGGTGCTGCTCTATCGCTACACAGGTCAAAACACACTGCTGATTGGTTCGCCAACTTCCGGCAATCGCGCACAAGCCGACTTTGCCGGCATCATTGGGTATTTTGTCAACCCCATCGTGCTGCGCGCAGAAGTCACCGCCGATCTCCCCTTTCACACGCTGCTGGCACAAACCCGACAGACCGTCCTGGAGGGCCTGGCCCATCAAGCGTACCCTTTTCCTTTGTTGGTGCAACAGTTGCAGCCACTGCGCGATGCCAGTCGTTCCCCAATCTTTCAGACAATCTTTGTTCATCAAAAATTACCGCCCAAAACCACAGTGCCCCCCAAAACCGCTCCCCAAACATTGGAGCTGGAAGGATTGCCCATTCGCCGTATGGAAGGGCAATTTGATCTCATCCTGTTGATGGAAGAGCCAGAGGAGCCGGGTGCAGCGCTGATGGGCGCCTTCAAGTATCACACAGATCTCTTCGAACCGTCCACGCTGGCACGGCTGACCGACCACTGGCAAACCTTGCTGGCCGGGCTTGTCCAACAGCCGACACAAACGATTGGCCGGCTGCCGCTGCTGCCGCGCTCGGAACAACAGCAAGTGGTGGTGAACTGGAACGCCACAGAACAACCCATTCCAGCCCACCTGGGCATTCATCACCTCTTTGCCGACCAAGCCCGCCAGCGACCGACCGCCCAGGCGCTGGTCTATGTCGACCCACAAACAGCGACTGCCCCGGAGAGGTCCGCGCCAGCAGGGCTGGTGCAGCTGACCTACGCTGAACTCGACCGTCAGGCAGAGCAAGTGGCAGACCGGTTGCGCACATTGGGCGTTGGACCAGAAGTCCTGGTCGGTCTTTATGTCGAACGCTCGCCGGCCATGGTCATCGGTCTGCTGGGCATCCTCAAAGCAGGAGGCGCCTACCTCCCCCTCGACCCAACTTACCCTGAAGACCGGTTGATCTGGATGATGCACGACGCACAAATTCATTGGGTCCTGACCCAATCCTCTTTGTGCCAGACACAGGTCGCGCGCCAACCAGCGATCCCCTCTGTTTTGATCGATCCCGGGCCAGAAATCGCAGCCTCCACACCCCATCAGGCGTCGGAGGAAGGCGTTGCCCCGAATCAGCTGGCCTATGTCATCTATACCTCGGGTTCCACCGGCACCCCCAAGGGTGTACAGATAGAACACCAGGGCCTTACCAATCTGGCCACGGCACAGATCCGGGCCTTTGGCGTCATGCCAGGCCACCGTGTCCTCCAGTTTGCATCGTTCAACTTTGACGCCTCCATCTCCGAGATTGCCATGGCGCTCTGTGCGGGGGCCACCCTTTATCTGGCCCCTGCCCCCGCCCTGCTGCCCGGCCCCCCCTTACAGAAACTCCTACAAGAGCATGCGATCACCCATGTCACGCTGACCCCGTCCACCTTGGCGATGTTGCCGCCCGCGTCCTTCCCTGCGCTGGAAACGCTCATCGTGGCAGGGGAAGCTTGTCCGGGATACCTGGTCCAGCAGTGGAGCCAGGGGCGCCGCTTTTTCAACGCCTATGGCCCCTCAGAAAATACAGTCTGCACGACGATCATGGCCTGTACCGAGACAGCGTACGCAGCCGGCGATGGTGGCCCGCCCATCGGTCGCCCCATCGCCAATGTACAGGTCTATCTTTTGGATCCAGAGCAGCAACCTGTCCCCATTGGTGTCCCCGGCGAATTGTATGTGGGCGGCATCGGTGTCGGCCGCGGCTATCTGAACCGGCCAGAATTGACGGCTGAACGGTTTATCGAATGGCGAACGGCAGAGGAGACAATGCTGTCCAGCCACAAGCCCCCCCCAAAACGACTCTACAAAACCGGCGACCTCGCCCGCTATCTCCCGGATGGAACCATTGAATTTCTGGGACGCCTTGACCATCAGGTAAAGGTGCGCGGCTATCGGGTGGAATTGGAAGAAATCGAGAGTCGGCTGCTGAGCCATCCTGGCGTGCAGGATGCAGTGGTGATTGCCGACGGGGAAGCAGCAGATCGGCGGTTGCTGGCCTATTGGACGCCTGGCGCCCACACAGCCGTATCGTCGGCAGAGTTACGGCTCCATCTGGGACAGACGTTGCCTGAGTACATGCTGCCGGCCCACTTCATCCAACTGCCGACCTTGCCCCTGACCCCCAATGGCAAGGTCGATCGCCGGGCGTTGCCGGCGCCTGCAGACGTTGCCTTGGCGAATGCTGCTCATGTCCCTCCCCAAAGCGCGCTGGAACAGAAGTTGGTGGCCCTGTGGGCGAACGTGTTGCAAGCACCCGCCGTCGGCATTCACGACAATTTTTTTGAAATCGGGGGCCATTCCCTCCTGGCCATGCGCCTGCTGAGTCGAATCGAAGAGTCGCTGGGAAGACCGCTGACACTGGCCACGCTGCTGCAAAACCCCACGGTTGCACAGCTCGCCCGGCAATTGGCACCTGTCGCAGAGCAGACCGCGACCACAAAGCCGCCCGGCAGGGTCGCCGACACGGATTGGTCCCCGCTGGTCCCCTTGCAGCCGCAAGGCCAACACCCACCTTTCTTTTTCATCCATCCGATCGGGGGCAATGTCCTCTGTTATCGGGCATTGGCACAAGCGCTTGGCACCGATCAACCCTTTTATGGCTTGCAATCGCCTTCGCTGCAGGCAGAGGCCACCACTGCATCGCCCAGGATTGAGGAGATGGCCGCCTTGTATCGCCAGGCCGTGGCCAAGGTATGTCCTCATGGACCTTATCGGATCGGCGGCTGGTCGATGGGGGGGGTCATTGCCTACGAGATGGCCTGTCAGTGGGCCCAGGAGGGCAAACCCGTGGCCCTGGTGGCCTTGATCGAAAGCTACGTTCCCACTCCAACCCGCCCCGAGCCGGGAAGCCTGTACCACAGCAGCATGGATCCCAAAGGCCGACAGCCAGAGAAGCTTCCGGATCTGCTGATGGCCTTTTTCCACGATCTCGTGCGGTTGACAGACGGAAAGACACTCTTGCCCACACCTACCTTGAACGGAGAGACAGAAACAGACGCGTTTGCAGCCTGGCTGGCGGCAGCACAACAGGCAGGTGCCCTCGCACCTGATGTCACCGCACAGGATCTGGCACCTTTTTGGCGCACCTTTTGCATGCACGCTGCAGCGCTGACAGACTACCGACCCCAGCCCTACCCAGGAGAGATCGTCCTTTTTCGCGGTGACGCCTACCGCACCCCCGACCTGGATCCAGCCATGAGCGCATGGCAGACACTCACCAAGGTCGAGTCCCACTGGCTGTCCGGCGATCACTATACGATCGTCCAGCCACCTTCTGTCGAAACAATCGCTCAACAGGTTGCGGCGTATACCCAAC
>JAPLGY010000148.1 GCA_026389955.1 Caldilinea sp.
AGGGGGCGGATCACGGTGGCCTGCAGGTCGGTGCAGCTGCCGACCGGTTCGGCCAGGATCACGTCGGGGGCGACACGCTGGTGCAAGGTCGTGAGTGCGCGCAGCAGATCGGGGTAGCGGCAGCAAAAACAGCCGCCGGCCACTTCGACCACGGGGAGTTGGTGGTGTTCGAGCAGTGCGGTGTCGACCAGCTGGTCGCCCTGGTCGTTGGTGACCAGGCCCACCCGTTGGCCGCGGGCGGCAAGTTTTTGGGCAGCTGCGAGCAGCAGAGAGGTCTTGCCGGCGCCCAGAAAGCCGCCGACCAGGACCACAGGGAGAGTCATAGGTGCATCAATTCGGTGCGGACGACCAGGAGGCAGTTGGTGGCAGCGAACAGAGCCAGGCAAGTCGGCAGGAGCAGCAACAGCCCCAGGCTGGCATAAACAACGGCGAACCCCATCAGCACGGCCAGGGCCAGCAGTCCCAGGGTGTGGGTCAGATAGCGGGCAGCGAGCAGAAAACTGTTTTGGAGGATGGCCCCCAGGCGGATTGGGTAGAGGGCCCGCAGCGGGAAGGCATACAAAAAGACGACTGTGGCGACGAGGCAGCAGAGCAGGAGCACCGCCACCCAGAACAAGGCGAGTGGGGAGAGCAGGTGGGGGGGAGAGGGGGGCAGTACGGCCAGGGTGAGGGCCAGCGGCGCGCTGCCGAGTGCGGCCAGCCGCAGGCTGTCGAGCCAGTGCAGACGGTAGCCGGTCAGCAGTGTGCGGGGCGGTCGGCCGCTGGCCAGATCGCCGAGAAAGGAGAGCAGCCCGGTGTAGGCGGGCGCTGTCACTCCGGCGGCCGCCAGCAGAGCGAGCCAGGGCAGGCCCAGCACCGCCAGCACAAAGGCAGGGGCGCAGGCCATGCTGAAAAAGAGCGAGCCCACCAGCAGGTGGGGCAGGTTTTCCCAAAGACAGCGCAGCGTTTCGGGCAGGTAGGTCAGCGCGGTCAGCTGTTCCACCTCGTTGTGGGGCTGGGGTGTTGGGCCGGCGTGCATACGTCTATCCTTTCAGCCCGGTGACAGCAATGCCACGGATGACAAAGCGCTGGGCCAGCAAAAAGAAAAGCAGCACAGGAAAGATGGAGATCATGACCGCGGCCAGCACATGGGCGCGGTTGCCGGAGCCCATGTAGCCGTTGAGCATGACGATCGCGATGGGGAAGGTATAGTTGTCCCAGCTGCGCAGGTAGAGGACGGGGCCGAGAAAATTGTTCCAGGCGGCGAGAAAGGTGAAGATTCCCAGCGCCGAGAGGGCTGGGCCGACCAGCGGCAACGCGATCTGCCAGTAGATGCGCCAGTAGTTGGCGCCGTCGATGCGGGCTGCGTCGGTCAGCTCGCTGGGCAGCCCCATAAAGGCCTGGCGCAGCAAAAAGACGCCGAAGGCGCTGGTGGTTGCCGGCAGGATCAGGGCCCAGTGGCTGTCCAACAAATTGATCGAGCGGATCAAAATGAAGGTGGGGATCATAATCACGGTGGCGGGCACCATCAACGACGAGAGAAACACAAAAAAGAGCGTGTCACGCCCGGGGTAGCGAAGACGGGCAAAAGAAAAGCCAGCCATGGAGCAGGTCAGCAGCTGGGCAAGGGTGGCGAGCAGCGCGATCTTGAGGCTGTTCCAAAAAAAGAGGAGAAAATTGATCTGGGGGGATTGGATCACCGCCAGATAGTTGTCCCAGCGAAAAGAGGTCGGCCAGAAATCGGGGGGCAGATTGAAGGACTCGGACGGGTTGCGCAGGGAGGTGGCAAAGATCCAGCTGATCGGAGCGAACTCGACCAGCGCCATCCCGACCAGAAAGATCCAGATCAAGAGCTCGCCGAGGCGCAGGAGCAGCTTGGGTCGGAACGGAGCAGATTGGGTCTGCTGAGTGGAAGTTTGCAAAGAAGTAGCCATTCGATCTCCTCGTCCGCTCAGTCGTAATGGACCCAGCGGCGCGACATCCGAAACTGAAACAGGGTGAGGCCGATCAGGATCAGAAAAAGGGTCAGCGAAACAGCGGCTGCATAGCCCATTTCAAACCGTTTGAAACCGATCTCATAGATATAGAGCACGATCAGACGGGTGGCGTCGGCGGGCCCACCGCCGGTGAGCACCCAGACATTGTCGAAGACCTGCGCTGCGCCGATCAGCGAGACAATCAGTGCAAAAAAAGCGGTCGGGGAGAGGAGCGGCAGGGTGATATAGCGCATCCGTTGAAACTGATTGGCCCCGTCGATCGAGGCGGCTTCGTAGAGCGATTCGGGGATTGCCTGCAGGCCGGCCAGGTAGATGACCATCAAGAACCCGCAGGCACGCCAGACGTCGAAGAGCACGACGGAGACCATGGCCCAGGAGGAGCTGCTGAGCCAGGGGACGGGGTCGAGCCCGATCTGTTGCAGCAGAAAATTGATGACCCCCCGGTCCTGGGTGAGCAAAAAATTCCAGACGAGCGCCAGAGAGGCGGTGGTGGTGAGCACGGGGAAAAAGAGGGCGGTGCGCAGCAGGTATTTGACTGCGGCGTGCATCGTTCGATTGACCCCCATCGCCAGCAGGATGACCAGGAGATTGTTGAAGAGTGTTGCAAAGACGACGAACCGAAGGGTATTCCAGTAAATCTCGCGCAGGCGAGCGTCTGCGAACAGCTGGCTCAGATTGTGCAGGCCGACGTATTCTGGCGGGGAGAGCACATCGTAGCGCATGAAGACCAGGACAAAAGCTGCCAGGATGGGTGCCACCAAAAAGATGAAGAGCGAGAGCGCGGCCGGCAGCACGAAAAGGTAGCCGGCAAAGATTTCTTGGACGCGATTGGTGTGTCTCTGGGCAAACCAGCCCTTGGCGGAGACACTCGATGAAGCAGAATGGCTGGCCACGGTCGCCACATTCACCTCCTGGCAAGCGAACGAACTTGAGTCACACAGACGGGTGGGCCCGGCTGCAGGGTCACCAAATTCCGGTGGCCCTGCAGCCGTCGAGGGCAGGGAGAGCTACTGTGCACAGCCGCAGGCTGCGGCAAGCTTGTTGGTAGAGACGCCGGCAAACGAGCTGCGCCCGGCCTGCAGTTTTTCCATTTCAACGCGCACCTCGGCATCGGCGGCGGCCAAGGCCTCCTCGACGCTCTTTTCGCCGTTCCAGATGGTCTGGTAGTGGCGGTTGAGAATGGGGTCGACGATGTTGAAATTTTTGGGAGCGGGGACAGTTTTGGCGTAGTCGAGCGACTCGTAGAAGATAGCGGTATTGGCTGGGCCGTATTCGGCGAAGATGGGCAGTTCGGCCACGGAGCGCAACGTTGGGATATTGCCGCCCGAGGTGGTCATGTCGATCGAGGCATCCTTGTTGGAGAGGAATTTGGTGACACTCCAGGCTGCGTCGGGGCTCTTGGTTGCGCCGGCGATGCCCCAGCCATCGGTGCCGGCCACGGTCCGGAGCGGGCCGGCGCGGTGGGGCTGGTATTGCAGATCGTAGGTAGTAAAATTCTCGTTCAGCGAGCTGGAGATGCACCAGCGGCCGCAGGTGCGCATTGCGAGATGGCCGGCGTGGAACTGTGCCCACTCTTCCCAGCCTTGTGGGTTGGGGGCAACCTTGTGCGTGAGGATCAGGTCGGCCATGAACTGGAGGGTCTCGGCGACCTTGGGATCCATCAGGTTGGATTCGGTCCAGGAGTCATTCAGGGGGGAGGTATCGTTGTTGAAGTACCAGGCTGCCATGCCAAACATTCCATTGCCCCAGAAGGAATAGGCATAGCGGTCGTCGGCGTTGCCCTGCACGTTGGCCACCTTGAGGCAGGTGTCGAGGAAGTCCTCCCAGGTCCACTCGGCTGCGGGCGGCTCCACCCCTGCCTCTTCAAAGACAGAGGTGTTGTAGTACATGACCATATTGTTCCAGGAGAAGGGGTATTCCATCTGTTTGCCGTCGACCTGGAGCATTTCGCGCAGCACGGGATGGATGTCGTTGTCCAGGATGGCTTTTTCGGTGGGGTCGGCCAGGAAGAAATCGTCGAGCGGCACCAGGATTTTCTTGTCGGTCAGCAGGCCCAGCCCTTCGATTGCGATCATGATGACGTCGAGCTGCTCGCCGCCGGCGATCTGGGTGACGATCCGGTCGGAGTAGCCTGCCCAGCCTCCTTCGCTGATATTGGTCTGGGTGAGCACCAGATCGACTTCGGGGAGCTGGTCGACGGCGCGTTCGACGGCGGGCTGCCACTGTTCGATCGGCATCTGGGTGGTGGCGACGATGCGCACTTTGGCCTGGGCTGGGGCGCTGTCGCCGGTGGTGGCCCCGCTGGGGGCAATGCCTGGGGCACAGGCGGCCAGCAGCGCCCCGGTGGTGGCAAATGCACTCCAGCGCAACAGGTCTCGGCGGCTCAACCTTTGTTTGCCCAGCGTTTCATGTAGGGTCGACATCTTTATTTCCTCCTTGGTACAGAAAACAAAAAAACGCAACAGACGAAAGAGAGAGCAAGCGTACCGTTCAGCTGCGAGCGCTGCGGGTCGAAGCACGAACGACAAGCCTGGAGGGAACGACGTGGCGGGCGGGCGCGTGGGTGCTCCCCTTGATCTGGTCCAGCAGCAGGTCGAAAGCGAGCGCGCCGATCTGCTCGCGCGCGTAGTGGACCGAAGTCAAGGAGGGGCTGGCCTGCTCGGCGTTGCTCTGGTCGTCGAATCCGACCAGGGCAATGTCGTGGGGGACGCGCAGCCCTGCCTCCTTGATCGCGTCCAAGGCGCCGAGTGCGGCGCGGTCGCTGACCGCAAACACGGCGGTGGGCGGCTCTGCAAGCTGAAGCAGGGCCTTCATTTCGCGGTAGCCCTTCTGTGCAAAGCCGCTGGAGATGGAAGGCTGTTGATAGGGGGGGGGGATCGGCACCTTCAGCTCGTCGGCGGCCCGCAGCGCTCCCCAGCGTCGGTCGACCAGGGTGCGGTACTTGGCGGGCCCTTCGATCAGGGCGATCCGCCGGTGTCCCTGCTCGACCAGGTGTTGGTAGGCCAGGTAGCCCCCCCATTCGTTGTCTGGCAGGACAGCGGTGATCGGCGCGCTGGGGAGATAGGTATCTACCAGCACCAGGGGCAGGTTGAGGGCGGTCAGCTCCAGGGCGAGCGCATCGTTTTCGGGGCAGCCGCCCAGGATGATGGCGCCCTGGGCCTGTCGTTCGCGCACGGAATGGGGCACCTGGCCTTTTTCGACGGTGGCCAGCAGCATGCCGACCTGCTGCTGGCGGGCTTTTTCTTCGATCGTCCGGATAATGGTCCCGTAGACCGTCTCTGGAAAGGCAAAGAGGGAGAGCTCTTCCATGAGCAAGATGAAGAACCGGGCGTTTGACTGGCTGGCAGCCTGTGCGCGCGGGGCGTATCCGATTTCAGCTGCTACTGCGACGATCCGCTGTCGGGTGGTTGTGGCGACCCGGTCTGGGTAGTGGAAGGCCAGAGAGACAGTTGAGATCGAGACACCAGCTTTTTCTGCGACATCACGCACTGTGGCGCGATGCCTGTGTGCAGGATCGACCATGCAAATTTTACCTGTACCGTGTTTTACCTATACCGTTTGAGTCTGTCAGGAGAACTGTTTGCACCGCAGATTGTAGCAGAGAATACAGAGCTTGTCAATCCTTATTTTTGTTTATTTTCGATTAAAAATTTTTTATTTGTTCGATTGGTCTTCCAGAAAAAGCTTTTTCTGGGCGGATTGGTCTGATGGGGGGCG
>JAPLGY010000032.1 GCA_026389955.1 Caldilinea sp.
TGGTGAGTTCTCCGAAGTAGATCTGGGGCTGCGTCAGCGACAGCTTGCCGGTCGGAGGAAGATCCTTGAGATGAAATTCAGGGAGCCCATCGGCGGTAACCAACTCAACCGGCGACATGGCGACACCATAGCCGTGGGTGTAGACCAGCTTGCGGTTGACCCAGGTCTGCGCCTCCTGGTTGAGACGGTCTGCAACCAGTTCGCGCGCCGAAAGCATCACCTGGCGCATGGTGCCGTCAATTTCGTAGCGGTCAACGTCGACGTCGTTGAACGCATAGTACTGGCGCAGAGCCTGCACCTGGTTGTAGGTTTCGAGCAGAGGGCGATAGTCCCAAAGACGCACGTTGCGGATCGTATCGGGTTCGGTCACCAATGCAGCCGGCGTCAGCTGCTGGGACGCATCGTACTCGACCATTTCGATTTCTTCCAGATCGAACGCCGCACGGGTCAGACGAATGTTTTCTTCGATAAAAGGCCGTTCCAAAGTCAGCTCGTTGGGGCTGACCTGGAAGCGCTGCACCAATGCAGGGTAGATAGAACCCGCCAGGATCGACACACCGATCCAGACCACCAGCACAACGACAACAGCACGCCAGGCCTGGCGCCGCAGCGCCGCTGCCACGAGCAGCCCACCTGCCACCAGAGTGACGAGGGTAAGCAGCGTGTAGGCAGGCAGTTGAGCGTGTATGTCTGTGTAACCAGCCCCAAAGACAGGGCCCCGTTCGCTGTAGAGCAGTTTTGCCGCATCAATCTGATAGCCAATGGCCAACAATCCAAAAAGCAGCGCGCCCAAAATGGCCAAGTGAAGCAACAGACCCGTGCGTGCCTGCCAGCCACGAAACCCGATGCCGCTCACGGCTGCAACGAGCAACAAGGCCGCCAACAGCGCAGACTGCAGCCAGTTGCGTGCAACCTCCAGCACAGGCAGGCTGAACAGATAGAAACTGATGTCACGGTTGAAGATCGGGTCGGTCAACCCGAAGTTGCTCTGGTTGAAAAAAAGCAGAAGTTGCGGCCACTCCCCTGCAATGCTGGTCCCCATCAAAAAAGAGAAGACTGCAATCGCTGCGATCACCGCTACAGAAACGCGCAGCCCCGCCGCATCAACCAGCTGTTCCAACGCAGTGCCGGTCAGCCCTTGTGGCTCCAGACGTCTGGCCAGGACAAAATTGGCCAGCAAAAAGAGTGCGGTCAACAAAAAGCCTGCAGCAAAAAGCCCTCCTGCAGCCGCCAACCGCGTCCACAAAATCGATTCAAAGTCCAAGCTGGCATGCCAGCTCCAGTCGGTTAGAAAACTGACAATCGTGTTGTACAGCAGCAAAAAAAGCAAAGGCAGCACCATCAACCACCAAAAACGATTTGGCCGGCTGTCAGGCTGTGAAACCCGGCGCGGTGGGCTCTCGTTGCCCGGTGGAACCCAATCCCCACCTCGCTGGAGATTCTCTTCGATCGAACGGATCAGATCAGCAAATGGATCGGAGCTTTTCACGGCGAAATTCCCCTTCGGTATACATACGGAATCTATCTCTCTGCGCAGATTGTACTGTAACTCTCTGCGCAGATTGTACTGTAAAAGTTGTGTTTGCCCTGTGAGAAATCTACCCGAACGGTGTATCATAGGAAAAATGACACAACTGCTCTGGCCTGACCCATTACAACCTGCCGCCTCTGACCATGTTGCCTGCCTGCTGGAACGTTTCTGGCGGACCTTGGAACAGCTTGTTGACCTGCTCCAACGCCAGGAGCAGCTGCTCTCCGCTCGAATGACAGCCGAGCTGCGCCAGATCGTGACAGAGTTGATGCTGGCGCTGAACGGAATTGCCTGGCCGCACGAATCTGTCCACCTGAACAGCTACTTAAGCGCAGATCAGCGTGCCGCACTCGAAAAAACATTGCTGGCCCCATCGATCAGCGCCAACAGCTGGATCGGCCAGGCGGTGGCCTTGGTGGTGATCTATCGGTGGTATGCCCCGCAGCTGGTCAAAAAATTTGGGTTGGCCTACCCAGCACAGGCTGAAGCAAGCGCCTTGTTGCAGCTGCAACAGCTGGCTGGCTGGCCCCGCTCAATCACGACAGCATGACTTTACAATGATGAACCGCCGTGTGGTCTTCGTTGCCCCTTTTGGCCTCGGTCAGAAGACAACTGTCTGGGCCCGCACCTTGCCCCTGGCACGCCAGCTGGCCCAACATGGCTGGGAACCTACCCTGCTGATTCCACCCTGGGATACCCCGCAGGATGCAGGTCGCCGCTGGCAAGAAGCGGGCGTCAGTGTCGTCCAGGTGGAGACCAAGCTGGGTGCTGTTCAAATTTTTTATCAACTGTTACACGAAATTTTCAGCCTGAACCCCGCGATTGTTCAGACTGTCAAACCGCGCGCCTATGCAGGACTGGTGCACTGGACACTCTGGTACACCTTGCGCAGATCCCCCCAGCGCCCCCTGCTGCTGCTTGACACCGACGACTGGGAACAAGCCTGGTCGGCGATCAATTGCTACCCCTGGCCGCTGACCCGTTTCCTGGAGTGGCAGGAAGATTGGGGAATTCGCCATGCCGATGCAGTGACAGCAGCCAGCCGTTGGCTGGCTGCTGAGGTCACCCGCAGTTCCCCCAAGACCCCTGTGCTTTATCTCCCCAACGGTGTTCTGGCCCCTGCCCAAGATGCGCCCCGCTGGGAGGCGGGCGGCCGCGATGTTCTTTTTTTTAGTCGATTTGTGGAAGTGTCGCCCGACTGGCTGACAAAATTTGCGGTTATACTACACGAAAAAATTCCTGCCGCGCGCCTGCTGGTCGCTGGCACCCCTGTACAGCCAGGGCTGGAAAAGCCTTTTCACTCGGCGCTTCAGCAAGCCGCTGCCCAACAGCGCGCCGTCTCGGTCGCATGGCTGGGATATGTAGATCAAAAACAGCTGGCGGCTTTGTACAGACAAATCGGCTGTGCTATTTTCCCTGCCCAGCCCACCGCCTTGCAGCAAGCAAAGTGCAGTGTCCGCCTGGCCACAACACTCCTGGCCGGAGTTCCTGTAGTGGCCAGCGCAGTCGGCGAACAGACTACCTACGGCGCTGACGGCGCTGCACATCTCGTCGCTGCAGATGGCAGCCCGGAAGAATTTGCCGACGCTGTCTGCCAACTCCTTGCCGATCCTGCCCGACAAGCTGCGCTGAGTTCATTGGGAAACCAACACTTGCTCGCACAGTACAGCTGGCCCATCCTGGGAAACCGCCTGCACAGCTTTTACTGCCAGCTGTTGGCTGCCAGGCAGGGCATAACCCATCAGGGCGTAACCCATCAGTCGGGCAACGGCAGCTGCGGATAACGCTCTTTCTGTTCTGAGTCCTGCTCCTTAAGCTCGATCTGTGCCCGCAGCCGGGCCTCATAGCGCTGCCGCTCCGGACGCTGCCAGCGCGCCAGATTTTCTCCAGGATCGATGCACCGGGCGAAAATCAGATAGCCAGTGTGCCCCAGGGCGTCGTCAGGACGGAATCGATCGGGGGCCACTTTGTAAGGGCGCAAAATCAACTCCTCGACGCTGACATCGGCAAAATGGTGCCGGTCCAATCCATGCAGCAGGGCAATCACCTGGTTGGCAGTAGGAAGCAAGCAGGCAAAAAAACCGCCCTGCCGCAGCGCCGCACGAACTTGTGATAGATAGCGCCATGGCTCGCGCAGATCCAGAAAGAGCGCATCGACCTCCTGTGCCTGAAAGCCAGCTTCGATGTCGCCCAGATGCATGGCAACGAAAGGCAGCAGCCCCAGACGGTCCAAGTTGTCCCGTGCGATCTGGTAAAAATCGGCCCGCACTTCATGGGTATAGACCCGCCCGGCCGGCATCACCGCCCAGGCCAACGCCGTAGTCAACCCACCACTGCCAGTGCCGGCCTCAACAACCCGGCTGCCCGAACAAAGACTCAGCCGATGCACGATGTAGGCCGCATCTTTCGGGTAGATCACCTGCGCACCGCGCTTGAGAGACTGGATGATGTCGGTCAGCGAGGGCCTCAGAAGGAGCGCTTCGTGCCCCTTCTGGCTGCGCACAGTTGCCCCCCACGCACTGCCGATCAACGTCGCATGTACAAAAGCCCCCAGGTGCGTGTGTGTGGTATCCGCAGGGTGGACACGCAGAACATACCGTTTGTAGTCCGAAGTGAACAACATCGCCAGATCCTGGGGCTGCACATGTCGGTGTTGTTGGGCAGAAACAGCCGCAGAAGAAGACGGTTCAGCCGGTGTATTCATGGGAAAAAGTTAGATCCTGGCTGCACAGTCAGCGGGTAGGAAACGTGACATGGAGGGTGATCTGGCTTGACTGGAGAACGGGCAGCAGGAGATCGAACAGCTGGTTGAAAGAGGTCGTATCCATTCCGCCTGCTGCGAGCAGACCCTGGACGGCCAGATCGGCCAGGTTGCTCAGTTTATTGTCGTTCCAATTCAGGCTGGGCAGCTCCTTGCCGTTGAGTGCCACATGCAGCCCGGAGGCATCGGTGCGCAGAGTGACGGTGCGCACCCCGGCAGCAACGGCGTTCTGAATCAACGTTGCATTGAGTTTTAGCTGGCCGAAGGGAGCGCCGGTCAGCGCCTGCCATTCTGCGTCGCGGATCCCCTGCACCGTGTAGTTGCCGGCAGCGTCGTATACAACTGGGATGCGCAGCACGGCGATAGGGGTGGCAGGCTGGGCTGCCACAGGTTTCTCTTCTGCGGCGGCAGCCAGCTCCCCGCCCGGATCGGCCGGAAAACGCAGAATGATGCCAGCCCCCACACTCGAAAGCAGTGGAAACAGCGCAAAAAAATTGTTGGGCACAACAGCAGGCCCGAGCAAAGTGATTCCCTCGCGGAGGCTTGTCAGCCGGTCTTCATCCCAACGCAACGAAGGGATCGGTTTTTGGTTGACCAAAATGAGCAGTTCACCAGGGTGCAGCAAAATTTGGATCTGCTGGATTTGGGCTGCGGTCAGCTGGGCGACCAGACGGCTGTCCAACTGAAGTTCGGCCAGGTCGAGCCCCAGAGCCATCTCGACGAGCAAGACATCATCCAGGCGGAGCGTTCCGTTCTCGTCCACATCGACGACCAAGGCGGGCAGATCGATGGCCAGACCGGTGCTGCTCTCTGGGATGCTGCTCTCTGGGATGCTGCTTGCTGAGGGGCTTCCTGCTCGCGAACTGCAGCCGGTCAGGCCCAGGCTGGCCCACAAAGCAAGCAGGACGAACAGCCAGACACGTTTTGCAGCCATGAAAGGGGCCCTCCCCAAGGTGGCAAGGATTCACCAAAAGGTGCTACGACGCCGAAGAGAACAGTGCCGACAGAATTACTTTTTTCATTGTACTGAAAAAAGACAGCTGCTGTCAAGGAAAAAACATAAAAAACAAAAAACAAGTTGACATTTCAAGTGTTCTATGTCATACTATAGGTGTATGGGGATGAACGGTCTCGACGGGGCAGGTTGTTCGGAGAGTGCAGGCCGTAGAGCGTCGACTACGTTAAAACAGGCGTAACCATACAAATGCCAAAAACACTGGCAAGGCTTTTGCGTTCGGCACCCCGGCCACTTCGATGGCCATGGCCGCCTAACCAATTGCCAAGACACTGACCTTCCAAGGAAGGTCACGGCCCATTCTGGTGGCGCAACCAAGCCAGAGTGTCAGCCGACATCTATTGGAGTGTTGCGACAGCAGACGCTGGTATTGCTGTCTAAGAACCGCCAGCTAGCCCATCTTCAAACTCCGCCACATGGGGTTGGATGGGCGAAACTGTAAACATGTGGCTAAGCCTGTAGAAGTCTTTGGACGAATGTTTCGGACGCGGGTTCAACTCCCGCCATCTCCACCTTGTACAAAGAGAGAGGCACATTATGTGCCTCTCTCTTTGTTTGCGTTGTGCTAATTGGAGTATCTGAGTTGTCTATCTTCGCTGTGTTTTCGAGCCCTCAATATCGTAGGCCCGGCATACACCAGCGCAGCCAGCAACATCAACAGGCTGGCACTCCACAAGACCGCCGGCCCACCAGCGTACCCCCACAGCAAACCACCCGCCAATGCCCCGATCGACCAGCCAAGCCCTCCTTGCGCTGCACCTACCAGCGATTGAGCCGTCGCCCGCATGCTGGCAGGCGCTGACTCCGTCGCATAGTCGACAACTGCTATCCAAAAACCACCGTAGACAATCCCCAACACCGGGGCCAGCCACAAGATGAGTTGCGGCGACGGCGCCTGCGCCATCGCCCCATAGACCAGCGCAAAACCGACCAGACCCACCGTGATCAGATGGGAAGGGGGAAATCTGGCCAACAGCTGTCTGCCCACAAAGAGGACAGGAATCTCCGTCACCGAGTTGAGCGCATAGAGCAAACCGACATCGGCCTTGGTGCCCCCCAACGCCAACATGTGCAAACCGACGAATCCGACAAAACAGGCAGCCCCTGCTCCCATCAAGATGTTCATCCACATGAACGCTGGATACCCCGGCTGGCGCCACATGTGGTGAAGTCCAGCCAACAGATCGGTGGGCTGGGCCGTTCGGTCCAGCGGCAACAACAGCCCAAGCAGCGTACAGCCAATCCCTAGAAAAATGCTGTGGATCCAAAAAATGGCATCCAGATCTTCTGAACTCAGAATCTGACCCAGCCCGTAGCTGAACAGCACAAATCCGATGCTGCCAAACAGACGCTGGCGCCCATAACTACCACCGTTCTGACGCAGGATCCCCATCACGGCGCTGTCTAACAGCGCAGGGGCCGGCGCTCGGAAAAAAAACATGGCAGCCACCAAAATCAACAGCGGAACGAAATCGGTCACCCACAGAAAAGGCAGCGTCAGCAGCCCAGCCCCCAAGGTACACAGCGCCATCACCCCCCGTTGTATCCGCCAGCGATCGGCCACCGCACCCCAAAATGGGTTGGCAAGCAACGCAGCAATCGGCGGCAGACTTCCCAAAAGACCGATTTGGGCCCCACTCAACCCCTGGTTGCTCAAATAGATGTTGAAAAAAGGTGCGATGCCCCCGATCGCGGCAAAAAACATGAAGTAATAGAGCTTCGCTGCCCACAAACGCGAAGTAGAAACACTGGCCCCTGCTGCCCCACGGCCCAAAAACCCCAATAAATAACCCATAGCTGTCGAAATGCCCGCTTTCCTTGTTGAACGTACACGCCTACCCATCACTTACGATACTGCACACGAGTCCCTTCCAACAAAAGCGCCGCTCTGTCTTGCTGCGATCCGTCTTTGGTGGGACGGGCAGAGATCTGGCATACTTGAAGCGCAATCTAAATTTTGCCGCGATCCAGGCAATGCCCCTGGATGCAGAAACCGCAAAGGAGATCTATGCCAAGCAGCAAGTTCCCGCCGCCGTTTTATCGCTGGCGTCCCCATCCCTGGCATGGGCTGGAGATCGGCCCCAATCCCCCTGAAGTTGTCCATGCGTTTATCGAGATTACCCCCTTCGACTTGATCAAATATGAGATCGACAAGCGGACCGGCTATATCCGCGTCGACCGCCCGCAGCGCAGCTCCTCGCAGCCGCCAGCGCTTTATGGGTTTATTCCACGAACGTACTGCGACGAACATGTGGCAGAGCTGTCACTCAATGCCACACAAGGAGACGGCGACCCGCTGGATATCTGTGTGCTCAGCGAGCGCCCAATCAACCGCGGAGAGGTGATCCTCAATGCCCGGGTGGTCGGGGGGCTGGATGTCAACGACAACGGCGAGGCAGATGACAAGATTATCGCTGTTCTTGAGAATGACAACGTCTGGGGAAAGGCACGCGACATCACGGACCTGCCCGAGGTGTTGATCGAACGGCTGCGCCACTATTTTTCTACCTACAAGATGATCCCAGGTCAGGAGCTTTCGTTGACTGTGGATCGGGTCTACGGCCGTGAACATGCCCTACACGTGGTGCAGGCAGCCATGCACGACTATTTTGTCGAGTATGGCGATTGACAACCTTTGCCGGGGAAACCCCGCACACAACCAACATCTCTCCTCTGGCCGTCTGAAAACTTGCCGGAACTCTGCCCCCCTGCTATACTCTGCGAGTGGAGAGGTCGCATAGTCTGGCCTAGTGCGCGGGCCTGGAAAGCTCGTAGGGTGAATAGCCCTCGAGGGTTCAAATCCCTCCCTCTCCGCCAGAAATTGCTGCCAGCAAGCAGCGGTTTTCTGCACGAATTTTCGTGTGTTTTCATAGCTTCGTCAGGCGCTGGGTCCTGTGCGGCAGAACACTGTGAACCCCGCCAGGGTCGGAAGGCAGCAACGGTAAACAGACCGTCCTGGGTGACACGGGACAGCCTGGTGACCTGGCGGAGCTATGAAAACACACGAATTTTTGTTTGAATCGCACAAAGGACGCAGCATGGCTGAGTTTTTTGCAAAACTGGAGGCGGCAGTGCAACGCAATCGCTCGTTGCTCTGTGTTGGCCTTGACCCCCTGCCCGACCAAGTGCCTCAACGCTACCGTGTGGCTGGCCAGGATGCCGCCTCCGCCATTTTGACCTGGAATCTTGCTGTCATTGAACAGACGGCCGACCTGGTCTGTGCCTACAAACCGAACAGCGCTTTCTATGAGGCGCTGGGGGCGCGTGGCTGGGAGGTGTTGGCCGCAACACTGGCTGCTGTCCCTGCCGACATTCCGACCATTCTCGACGCCAAACGGGGCGACATCGGCAATACCGCAGAGGCCTACGCCCGGGCCTGTTTCGAGGAACTTCAGGTCGACGCGGTCACCTTGAGCCCATACCTGGGAGCCGACAGCATTCATGCCTTTGCGCGTTACCCGGGCAAAGGATTGTTTGTGCTCTGCCATACCTCCAATCCGAGCGCCGGTGACTTGCAGGAGCTCGAAATCGCTGACTGGCGCAGCCTGGATCGTGAACCCAACCAGCCGCTCTATGTGCATGTCGCGCAGCTGGCAAGACAATGGTCGCCGCAGACTGCGCTTGTCGTCGGGGCTACCTTTCCCGAGGCCCTGGCCCGCGTGCGTGCGGTGGCCCCGCAAACATGGTTTCTGGTGCCTGGGATTGGCGCACAGGGAGGCGATCTGGAGACGACCCTCACCGCTGGGTTGCGTGCCGACCGCAGCGGGGTGATCGTCAACAGCAGCCGTGCCATTGCCGGCGCAGTGGATCATCGCCAGGCCGCACTGGCGACACGCAGTGCCATCAACGCAGTCCGCCAGCAGCCTGTAGCTTCTGCCCCCCCCGCGCCCCGTGAGAACTTCCACCCTTTGCGTTCTCTGGTTTTGGAACTGGCCGACCTGGGCGCAGTGCGGTTTGGAAGTTTCACACTGGCCAGCGGCCTCCAGTCCCCAATCTATCTCGATCTGCGTCTGCTGGTCAGTCGACCCTCCCTATTGGCGCGCGCCGCAACCGCTTATGCCAATCTGCTGGCCGACCTGCCCTGCGAACGGATTGCAGGTGTGCCCTATGCTGCGTTGCCGATCGGAACCGCTGTGGCGATCGCTTCAGACAAACCCTTGATTTATCCGCGCAAGGAAGCCAAAGAACATGGGCTGGGGAAACAGATCGAAGGGGTCTGGCACAGTGGAGAGCGCGTCCTCCTCATCGAGGATCTGATCACCAGCGGCGGCAGCACGATCAAGACGGCAGAGACCCTGCGCGCAGCCGGCCTGGTCGTCGAACATGCCATTGTCCTGATCGACCGCCAGCAAGGTGGGGTCGCTAACCTGGCCGCAGCCGGCATTCAAGTCCATGCCGTGCTGACGTTGACACAAATTTTGGAGATTCTGTCCTCCGCAGAGAAAATCACAGCCAGCCAGTTTCAACAGGTGCTGGCATTTCTTGGCCAGCCAGGTAGAGGGTCTGCTCCATGACCGATTTGTCTGTACAATTTTTGGATCTGACGTTTCCAAGCCCGCTGGTGCTGGCAAGCGGGATCTGGGGCACCACCACCAGCCTGTTGGTGCGTGCGGCAGAAGCTGGCTGTGGCGCTGTCACTGCCAAAAGTTGTGGACCCACACCACGAGCCGGCCACGTCAATCCCTCCTGTCTGGACTGGGGCCACGGTTTGGTCAACGCCATCGGGCTGGCCAACCCAGGCGCCGAAACAGAGGTCGGCCTTCTCCAAAACGCGCAAAACCAGCTGCACCCCCTGGGCGTCTCTCTTATCGCCAGCATTTTTGCTGGCCCTCCCGAAGAATTTGGCCGCGTGGCGGCCGTCGTGGCACAGGCACAGCCGGCATTGATCGAGGTCAATATCTCCTGCCCAAATGTGCACAGTGAATTCGGCGAACCTTATGCAGCCGACGCCAGAGCAGCGGCCGAAGTGACAGATCATGTGGTGCAGGCAGCGGGTGGTATCCCCGTCGTGGTCAAGCTGGCCCCCAACGTGCCCAGCATCGGACGAATTGCCCAAGCTGTTGTCGAGGCGGGTGCCGCAGCCCTCTGTGTGATCAACACCATGCCCGGCATGGTGATCGACGCAGAAAGTGGGCAGCCGATCCTGGCCAACCGCAGCGGTGGACTCAGCGGACCAGCCATCAAGCCGATCGCCCTCAAATGTGTCTACGATGTGCGAAAAGCCTGCCCGCCTGTGCCGATCATCGGCACAGGCGGCGTGACTTCCGGGCTCGACGCCGTCGAAATGTTGATGGCAGGGGCTACGGCAGTCGGCGTCGGCAGCGCGTTCTACTACCGCGGCACAGAAGCGGTCGCCTCCATTCTCTCCGAAATGCATGAATGGCTCGACGCACATGGAGTCGACCGAGCAGCCGATCTCACCAGCCGGGCCCACCGTGAACGGATGTATGCCACAACGCCCACCGGTGCTCCTCCGGCTCTCCATTGAGCCCCCCTAGAGTGAGAACTCCTTATGGCCACCTACGACGCCCGCCAGGAAAGCATCGACGCCATCCTCAGACGGATCTCGGATCTGAACGAACAGTCGCTTACCCAGCTCTCACAGTACATCAGCTACCTGAAATGGCAGGAAGAGCTCTGGCATAGCCTGGTCGGCGAAGATTCTTTCACAGATCCCGACCAGGTTTTGCTCTGGAAGTACGATTTTATCGAGGCGTTCCCAGCAGCCCGCCGAGTTGCCACGCGCACTGCAAAAATGATGGAGATCAAAACCGGGATGGCCTCCTGTGGGCTTGTTCAACAGATGGCCATTTGGGAACATCCCCCAATCACGGGGGCCGCCGTCTGCGAATACACTGTGTCCATCCCCCCCGACCTGGATCTGCTGAAGCTTTGCTTTGCTGCCGGCATCCGCGATGGAGCACGGATGGAAGGGGACAACCTCTGCGCGTTTCATCTGTATGTCAATGGAATCCGGCTGTGGAGCACTACCAAACAGAGCTGTCAGTGGGAGCGCCGGGTGGTAGATCTGCCTTCTCTGGCAGGTCAGGAGGCTGTGATTCAGTTTATCACCGATGGACTTGGAGACAATCGTTGGAACTGGGCTGTGTGGGCAGAGCCGCAGCTGCTGGGCTATGGACCTCGGCGCGCATCGACACGCGGCCAGTCGTTGGCACCATCTTGATAGGAGGCAAAAATGGCTCGTTTTGACAAACCGTTGGAAGAACTTCAAAACTATCTGCCCGATCGTGCGGAGCCAGGCGATTTTGACCGTTTCTGGGCAGAAACGCTTGCCAACAGTCGGCAGCATGCGCTGGATCCGATCTTCAAACCAGTCAATTTCGGCCTCCACACAGTGGAGACCTACGATGTCACCTTCAGCGGCTACGGTGGACAGCGCATCAAAGGATGGCTTTTGCTGCCGCGCCAACGAGAAGGGCTGCTGCCAGCCGTGGTCGAATACATCGGGTACGGCGGCGGACGTGGCTTTCCGCTCGACTGGCTGACCTGGAGCAGCGCTGGCTACGCCCACTTGGTCATGGATACGCGCGGGCAGGGAAGCGCCTGGCTGCGCGGAGACACGCCCGATTCTGAACTGGAAGGAGGCAATCCACAGTTCCCTGGCTTCATGACGCGCGGCATTCTTGCCCCAGCAACCTATTACTATCGTCGGGTCTTTGCCGATGCCGTGCGTGCTGTCGAATGCATGATGACACACTCGGCCGTCGACCGCAGCCGAGTGGCGGTCACAGGGGGATCACAGGGAGGAGGCATCGCCTTGGCTGTCGCGGGTCTCTCCCCCGCCCTGCTCACCAATGCAGTCAAAGTCTCAATGCCCGATGTCCCCTTTCTCTGCCATTATCGCCGGGCCACCGAACTTGTCGACACCCATCCCTATCAAGAAATCGTCCGCTTTTGCAAAGTCCAACGCGACCAGATAGAAACGGTCTTTGCGACGTTGGCCTATTTTGATGGGATCAATTTCGCCGCACGCGCCACCGCCCGATCGCTTTTTTCAGTCGCCTTGATGGATGACATCTGCCCACCTTCCACGGTCTACGCTGCCTACAACCATTACCTGGGGGAAAAACAGATTCGGGTCTACAGCTACAACCAGCATGAGGGAGGGCAGAGCTACCAGAAGTTGGAACAGCTGCGCTTTCTGGCCGCACAGCTGTAGACCCCGTTCCCGACAGAACAAGATGAGGG
>JAPLGY010000125.1 GCA_026389955.1 Caldilinea sp.
ACTGTGCCAGGGTCACAAACTGCTCTGGTTTGCTGACGTAGGCGCTGTGTGTGCGTTCCAGGGTCAAGATGACATCGGATTCGGTGCCGGGGGTGAGATCCAACTCGCCCTTGTATTTGCGAATGCGCTCGTACCGTTCCTTGCTCATGTTGTCTGGCATCACGACGATCGCCTGGTAGCCTTTGAGCAGGCTGACGTAGGCGGTTCCGATCCCGAAATTGCCGGTGCTGGGGCCGATCACAGTGCGGTCGCCCGGGCGCAGATGTTCGAGGGCTTCGTGTTCAGCCAGTGTTGCGTAGGCTGGCCCGACCTTCATGCTGCCGCTGGGGAAAGTTCGTCCGCTGAGCACGACAATATTGGCAGCTACGCCGGTCAGTTCCTTGGGAAGGACGATTTTTTCAACTTCGTCGCCGGTATTTTTCCAGTTGATGTTGAACAGGTTGCGGGGATCCAGTTCTGTTGTGCGCGCGGCGTTTGCCTGCTCGCGCAGTTCAGCAGACAGCAGCATTGGGTTGCGCATCTCAGCATAGGTAGGGCCAGGAATGATCGGACGCGACACGAAAAATTCTCCTTTACAATCGTCTGGCCGGCTGGCCAGGCCAGTTGGACGCAAATGTACTGCTACAGCATAAACACAAGTGTGAATTGATGCAATCTCTGCTTGAACTCGTTGGCTGCTCCACCCCCGCCTGGTTTTGTAGCGTGCCTCAGATTTGCGTGTCGGCGACACTTTTGGTATGCTCGCAGAAATCTATGCAAAATTTTGTACGCTTTTTGGGGAGATGTATTTTGTTGGGGGTGGTCGCTCTGGCTGGCTGGCCGTCATCGGTTTCAGCGCAGGAGGGTCCTGTGCTGGGTGCTGTTGCCCAGCAGATTTTGGACGACGTCAATCGGGCACGCGGCGACCATGGCCTGCCTCCCCTGGCGCTCAACGGGGCGCTGACCGATGCTGCCCAGCGGCATGTCGACGATGTCATCGCCAGCGGTCGTTGGGGCCATTACGGCAGCGACGGCAGCACCATTTATCAGCGAGCGGCGCGCGCCGGCTATCCGAGCGGCGCTGTCAGCGAAAACTGGGTTGCGGTCGGTGCTCCTGAGCGTGCCATTGTCTGGTGGATGAACGACTGGATTCACCGGGTCAACATTTTGGGAACCCATTGGGACGACATCGGGGTAGGGGCTGGGCAGACACCGGGGGGGATGTACATTTTTGTCACCGATTTTGGCAACCGAGATGGGGGAGTGCCAGGCCATGTTGCCAGCCAGCCTGCACGCTCCTCTGCACCGCCACAACCTCTGCCAGAGGGGGGGCTGGCGTATACGGTCCAGGCGGGCGACACCCTGCTTGGCATTGCGATCCGGTACGGCCTGGATTGGCAGGACATTGCCCTGGCCAATGCGCTCCAGGAGCAGGATATTTTGAGCATCGGGCAGGTTTTGCATCTCCCTTCGATCGAGGAGGCGATTCCGCCTGCGGACCGTGCGGCCGAGGATGACTCGTTCGAGAGCGACAGGTCGGCTGGCAGTGCAGCTGCTGTGTCTGGGGGGAGCTCTGCCCATCTGCAAAAATATACGGTGCGTGCCGGGGATACTGCGCTGGCGATCGCGCTCAGCCATGGCATTGGTTTGCAAGATCTTTACCGCAGCAACAACCTGAACGACCAGAGTTATCTTCAGATCGGCCAGGTGTTGGCGATCCCGGATGCTGCGGGTTCTGCTGCGGTGTCGGCTGAGCAGACAGCAGTGGCTCTGCAGCGCACCTACAGGGTCCAGGCGGGGGACACCGTCTTTGCGATTGCGCTTCGACACGGGGTAGACTGGCAGGAAACGTTGCGGGTCAACGGCCTGGACGAACAGAGTTTGTTGCAGCCTGGGCAGCTCCTGGCCATTCCCTAGTTGAGCATTCAATTTTTCTGTCTGGCACGGAGCAGGCTGCCAACCCACTTTTTGGCCTCATTGATCCAGAGCACCAAGCTGGCCATTCCAATACAGAGCAGCCACTCTTCGACTTGGAGGGGGGTTGTCCCGAACGGCCTGTTCAGTGCGGGCAGGTAGACAACAGCAATTTGCAGCAGCGCCGACAAACCGACTGCAGCCCAGAGCAGCCGGTTTGAGAAAAGGTGGTGAAGGGCGCTGGTTTCGTCGGAGCGGGCGTTGAAGACGTTGAAGAGCTGGCAAAAAACCAGGGTGGTAAAGGCCAGGGTACGGGCATGGACCATGTCGTGCGTGCCTGGAAACAAGCCGCCGGGCAGTGCGAGGTCCAGGACGGCCAGGGTGACCAGCGCCATGGTCAGCCCGGTCAGACCAAAGCCAAACCACATGGATCGGGTGAGCACCCCGCTTGTTCGCGGGCGCGGGGCCCGCCGCATGACGGCTGGGTCGACCGGGTCGACTCCCAGCGCCAGGGCTGGTGCTGCGTCGGTCAGCAGGTTGATCCAGAGGATCTGGGCGGCCAGCAGTGGGACGATGAAGTACTCTGTCTCTTCGGAGATCAGCCCGATGGTGCCTGCCAGCACGACCCCCAGAAACATCGTCAACACCTCGCCGATGTTGGAGGAGATCAGGTAGCGCAAAAATTTGCGAATATTGTCGAAGATCGAACGTCCTTCTTCGATGGCGGCCACGATGGTGACAAAATTGTCGTCGGTAAGGATCATGTCGGCGGCTTCTTTGGAGACGTCGGTGCCGGTGATTCCCATGGCCACGCCGATGTCTGCCTGTTTGAGTGCAGGGGCATCGTTGACCCCATCTCCGGTCATGGCGACTGTATGTCCGTCGGCACGCAAGGCCTGGATGATGCGCAGTTTGTGTTCTGGGCTGACCCGTGCGTAGACCGAATGGAGACGCACCGTTTCTACCAATTGGTGGTCGTTCAGCGCTTCCAACTGGGTGCCAGGGATGGCCAGCGTGCCTGGGGCGACGATCCCCAGTTCTGCGGCGATGGTTGCCGCAGTGACGGGGTGGTCGCCCGTGATCATGATGACCCGGATTCCGGCGCGCTGGGCGGTCGCGACGGCGGGCTGGGCCTCTGGCCGCGGTGGGTCGAGGATGCCGACCAGACCGGTGAAGACCAGTTTTTGTTCGAGTTCTTCGCCTGCGGTGCTGTATTCGGCCTTGGGGATCCGGCGGTAGGCGAGGCCGAGGGTGCGCAGGGCTGCGCCCGCCAACTCTTCGATCTGGGTGAGCAGCGCGCGGCGTCTCTCTTCGTTCAGCGGGAGGATGGCCTCGCCCCTCTGTTCGTAGAGACAGCGTGCCAGCAGAATGTCGGGGGCCCCCTTGGCGACGATCGTCAGGGTGTCGTTGTGGTCGAGGTCGCTCTGCACAGTGCTCATCAACTTGCGTTCTGAGGAGAAGGGGACCTCGCCGACCCGGCTGAAACGGCGTTCCAGTTCTGTGCTCTCCAGGCCCACCTTGCGCGCGGCGACGAGCAGGGCTGCCTCGGTCGGGTCCCCCTGGATGGTCCAGTGTCCGTTTTGTTCGTTCAGCAGGGCGTTGTTGGCCAGTGCCCCTCCAAGCAGTGCGCGGCGTACCTCTGCCAGCAACGCTCCTTTCTCCAGCGGCTGGTTGCTGTCATGCAGCTGTACGGCGCCGTTGGGGGTGTAGCCGGTGCCGCTGAAATCGACCCGTCCGCTGGGGGTGACCAGGGTGCGGACGGTCATTTCGTTGCGGGTCAGAGTGCCGGTTTTGTCCGAGCAGATCACCGACGCTGAGCCCAGGGTCTCGACCGCAGCCAGTCGGCGCACGATGGCATTGCGTCGTGCCATGCGCTGTACACCGAGGGTCAGCACCACTGTCAGCAGGGTGGGCAGGCCTTCTGGAACTGCGGCGACTGCCAGCGAGACCCCCAGCAGCAGGGTTGCAAGAACTCCAGCCAGGCTGTTCACGCCGTCGACGACCAGAATGGTGACGATCACGACCAAGGCAATTGCGAGGACACCGATGCCCAGGTTGCGTCCAACCACGAAGATCTCCTGGCTGAGCGGGGTTTTTTCTTCGGGGGTGGACTGCATGAGGGTTGCGATGTGGCCGATTTCGGTGGCCATGCCGGTGGCGGTGACCACTGCACGGCCGCGACCAAAGGTGGCGACTGTGCCGCTGAAGAACTGATAGGTGCCGTCACCGATGCCTGAGCTGGTGTCGAGGGGGTCCACTGTCTTCGTGACGGGCTGTCACTCCACCGTCAAGGCAGCTACAGACAGCTGCACCGAAGTCACATGGATCAGGCGGCTTCTTCCACCAACAGAATATCGCCGGGCACCAGCTCGCGCGCGGCGATATTCTGTGGATGTCCCTCGCGCAGCACGAGCGCGGTGGCTGCGCCCATCTGTTTGAGCGCCTCCACAGCCGCCTCGGCGCGTGCTTCCTGGTAGAAGCCGATCAGGGCGTTGATCAAGACGATGGCCACGATGGCGAGTGCTTCATAGGGCAAGCCGTGAGCGCCCTCCAGCAGCCAGGCCCCGACCGAAATCAGCGTTGCGCCCAGCAGCAGCAGGACGAGCGGATTGGTGAACTGCGCCAGCAGACGGCGCCAGTGTGACACCGGTGCCGCGGTGGCGAGCTCGTTGGGACCAAACTGCAGCAGACGGCGTGCGGCTTCAGCCTGGCTGAGGCCTTGGCTGGCGTCGCTCTCCAGCGCAGCGACGGCTGCTGTTGCCGGGATCCGATAGGCTGGCTGCGTCAGCCCCGTCAGGCCCTGGCTGGCGGGGCGCGATGGTTGAACGGTCTTGCGTGGTACGGGATACATGGTCTGTTCGTCTCCCAAAACGGGGTGCCGGTTTTTAGGGCTGCAGGGTAAACACGGTGATTTCTGGCGGGCAGTTGAACCGATACGGAATCGGCCAGCTGCCGATCCCGCGGTTGGTATAGACGCTGCGTTCGCCTACCCGGCGCAGTCCGATTGGGTAGTGCTTGCCGTATTCTGGAACCACCAGAGCGTAGCTGTAGAGCCCTTCGGGTCCGGGCACCGGGCTGGGCAGGCGAACCTGTCCGCCGTGCGTATGGCCGCTGAACTGGGCTGTGATCGGGGCATCGCGCTGGAGCACGTTGTCAAAATAGTCGGGCGCATGCGACATCAACAGGGTTGGTGTCCCGGCTGGCACCTCGCGCAGCGCTGCGGCCAGATCCGGGCTTCCTCCCCAGACATCCTCCACACCGGCCAGCCACAGGCCATCGTCGATCGGGATCGCTGCGTTGCGCAGCAGCCGAGCCCCGGCTTCGTTCAACATCTGCACGACGGGATCCAGCCCGCCCCAGTGGTCGTGGTTGCCGGTGACAGCCACCACTGGCATGGTTGCCAGCCGCAGCGGCTCCACCAACGACAACAGGACTGCTGTCCGCTGTGCGGCCCGCAGGCTGCGGGCCCGCTCGCGCACGGTGCCAAAATCGCCGGTCAGCATCAACAGATCCACGTTCAACTGATTGACGAGACGGATGGCTGCTGCCGTCTCTTCCTGGGTAAAATAGGCGCCGATGTGGATGTCTGAGATTTGCGCGATGCGTTTGCCAATCAGCCGTTCGGGCAGCCGGGGGACGGGCAGCGAGACCTCGTCCACCTGTACCTGGGTGGGTTTGACCCAGCGTGCGTAGCCGGTACCCAGCAGGGCTGTGCCGAGCAGGCCGCTTGCCATCCACAGCAGTGAACGCCGCGAAAAGAGGCTGGCACGGCCGGTCAGCTGTTCTTGTTCGTAGGCCAGCTCCAGACGCTGTTCCAGTGCTGTTTCGACAGAATCTGGCAGCAGGTTGAGCGGGCTGTGGGGGGGATGCAACAACGGTTTCACTTTGCTGTTCCTTAGACCTTTCGCACCCTGGCAGGGGTGCTTTTCAGCGGCTCTGGGTCAACCCGCCGCGTGTCGACGTTGCTGCTGGCTGTGGGCCAGAGGTCAGTGCGATTGCCCGTTCCCAGGCGTCTCGTTCGATCCCGAAGGGTTCTCCCCGAAAGCGGTGGTCGTTTTTGCGGATAAACTCGGCCAGCTCGGCGTCCAGTGTCTGCCAGACTGCGTTCTGTGCCTCCCAAAGGGGCTGGCGCAGCCGGGGCGGCTGTACAGCGGCCGCCAACGTTGAAAAATGATCGAGGCAGAGGCCGCTGGAACTCCGGTAGCGCAGCAAAAATTCATCTGAGCGCTGGATGGCTGTCTCGACGGTGGCACAAAGATGTTGTTCGATTTCGCGGGCGTTGGTGCATGCTGGGCAGATGCGCTGCGGTGCCAGTGCCTGCACGACGGGGTCTTCCGTCATGTTGGGGCGCCTGAGCCGTGTGCGCAGCCGTTGCCAGAGCGAAGGGCGATGTGAGGCAGCGGCCTGCAGCGCCCGCGAGGCACCCATCACCACATCTTTGTACAGAATGGCAGCGCTGAGCGCCGCGCCCGGGCGCACCAACAGCCAGGCATGGCTGCGGCAGAAGCCGCGGGCAGCGCTCACCTCGCGTCGCAGGCTGGGGTCGTTGACACTCTCCCACAGCAGTGCATCCAGATAGCGTTCGGCGGCCCGTTGCTGCAGCAGACAGAACGCGCAGCCAGGCGTCGCCAGTGCCTCGAGAAGA
>JAPLGY010000094.1:0-972 GCA_026389955.1 Caldilinea sp.
CGGTTCAGATACTCGGCCAGCGCCAACAGACAGCTGGTCTTGCCCGTCTGCCGCGGGGCGTGCAGCAAAAAGCACTTCTTCTGGTCGATCAGCCCCAGAATCGCCTCCAGGTCCAGGCGGGCCAGCGGCGGCAGGCAGTAGTGGTCGGCGCAGTTGACAGGCCCTTCGGTGTTAAAAAAGCGCATAACAATCTCCTGCGCTGAGTATAGCTCAAATTCACCCAATCGTGAAGAAGAGCATTTCTGGGGCGGGGAGACAGTGTCACTGCCCAAACAACGACCAGCACCGCGACGCGTCATTTCCCACTCACATGGGCTAGACCACGGAGTTGTCAGCAAATGCCTGTCCTGCAATTTACTTTTTTTATCCGTACCAGATGCGATGCGGCTCTTCGATCCAGGTGGCAACCTCTTCGAGAAACCTGGCTGCCGGAGCGCCGTCGATTACCCGATGGTCAAAGGTCAACGAGAGCACCAAACGCTGGCGAATGGCCAGCTGCCCCGCATGGACCGCCGGGGCTGGCCGAATCCGCCCGGTGCCCAATACCCCAATCTGGGGCGGGTTGATGATCGGTGTAAAGGCATCGACTCGCTGTCTGCCCAGATTGGTCAACGTAAAGGTGCCGCCAGCCAGGTCTGCGGGTGTGAGACGCTGTTGCGCGGCTGCTTCTACCAAGGCGGTCCGTCGGGCCGCCGCTGCGCGCAGGTTGGCCAGGTCGCTGCTGCGCAGCACAGGCGTCACCAGCCCGCGGGGCGTGTCGATCGCCAGAGACAGCTGCACCTCCTCACACAAATTCAACCGCGTGCCGTCGAAGGTGCCGTTGATGGCGGGCGAGCGCAGCAGACAACGGGCCACAATCAAGGCAAAGAAATCGGTGAAGGTCGGGCGTATCTTCTCTGCGGCCAGGTCCAGGATCGCCTTCTGCCGCAAAGCGACCAGTTCGGTGGCATCGACCTCGCAGGAAAGCGTGAC
>JAPLGY010000094.1:981-4624 GCA_026389955.1 Caldilinea sp.
TGGACTTTCGCGCTGTGGGCAGCTTCGACCTCTGACAGCACGTCGGCACGCAGAATCCGTCGGCCAGGATGGGCTTTGGCCAGGCTGTCGATATCGACTCCCTCAGCGGCTGCGGTGCGGCGCGCCACCGGTGAAATACGCGCCGTTTGCTGCGCGAGTGCGGCGGCAACGTCGCGGGCAACGATCATCCCCCCAGGACCAGTTGGGGTCAACGCAGTCAGATCGATGGCGGCCTCCCGTGCCTGGGCACGGGCGCGCGGGCTGGCCACCACCCGCTGCAAACGTTCCGGGGGCAACGGTTCCAACACCGGTCGGCTTGGCAAACCTGCGGCCAAAGCTGGAGCCGGAGGGAGGGCTTCGTCCGGCTGCACGATCAAGGCGATCGGTGTTTTGACGCGCACCTCAGTCCCTGGCTCCACCAGCAGCGCCGACACAACCCCGCTGACAGGCGCCTCTACCTCCAGCGTCGCTTTGTCCGACTCCACCAGAAACAACGGTTCCCCTTTGGTGACCGGCTGCCCACTCTGCTTGAGCCATTCTACCAGCACCAACGTTTCCAGCGTCTGGCTGAGGGGCGGCATCAGAACTTGGGTTGGCATGGACAATTCTCCTGAATTTTATGACAAAAGCAAGGCTGTTCAGCAGCTGCCGTGAAAAGCCTGTGGCAAAAAATCTTCTCAGTACACACCAAACAACGAACGCACCGTGTCGACCACCCGCGCTGTGCTGGGCACATAGTGCTGCTCCAGAATCGGTGCAAACGGTGGCGGTACATCGGGCGCAGCCACCCGTTTGATGGGGGCATCCAGCCAGACAAACGCTTCATCGGCCATCCACGCAGCAACCTCTGCCCCCCAGCCATTGGTCAGATTGTCCTCTTCGACAATCACCAGCCGTCCAGTTTTTTTCACCGAATGCAGAACCCGCTCTTTGTCGAAAGGAACCAGTGTGCGCGGGTCGATCACCTCTGCCTCGATCCCTTCCTGGGCCAGCACCTCTGCTGCCTCCAACGCACGGTAGAGCATGAGCAAGGAGGCCACAATCGTGACGTCCTTTCCGGCTCGGCGCACCGTTGCTTCCCCGATCGGCACGATGTACTCTTCGTCGGGCACCTCACCTTTGGGACTGACGGCGCCTTTTTCGCTGCGGGCCCCTTTGGAGCCGTAGAGAAGCTTGTGTTCAAAAAACAGCACAGGGTTGTCATCGCGAATGGCCGCTTTGAGCAACCCTTTGGCGTCGTAAGCTGTGGCAGGCGCGACCACCTTCAACCCGGGCACATGGGTAAAAAAGGCTTCCGGGCTCTGCGCATGCTGTGCCCCGCGCGCAGTCGCCCCAACCGGTGCCCGCATGACCATCGGCACAGCCAGCGCACCAGCCGACATGTACCGCAGTTTGGCGGCCTGGTTGACCAGCTGGTCCATCATGTTGAAGAGAAAATCGCTGTACTGTACGTCGGCCACCGGCCGCATGCCGCAGAGGGCCGCGCCGATGGCAACACCGGCGATGGCCGCTTCGGAGATCGGCGTATCACGCACCCGCTGGCGCCCAAATTCCTCCGCAAGGCCCAGCGTCACTGTAAATGCCCCCCCAAACCCGCCCGGCACGCCAATATCCTCCCCCAACAGGAAGACGCGTGGGTCACGGCGCATCTCTTCGCGCAGCGCCTGGCGCAGCGCTTCGGCAATCGTCATCTCAGCCATCGTCAACTCCTATGCATAGACATCTTCGTACAACGACATGGGTTCGGGTGAAGGGCTGGCTTCCGCAAACGCAATGGCGTCGGCCAGGGTCGCTTCGATCTGCTGGTCGACAGCCTGAAGCGCTTCTGGGGTGAAGTGCCCCCCCGCAGTCAGCCAGGCAACAAAATTGGGGAGAGGATCCCGTTCCTGCCACTCTTTTTCCTCTTGCTGGGTGCGGTAGGTGCGCGGGTCAGAACGGGAATGCCCGCAGAGCCGATAGGTCAGACACTCGAGCAGGGTGGGCCCTTCCCCGCTGCGCGCACGCGCAACCGCCGCAGAGGTCGCTGCATGCACCGCCAGAACATCGTTGCCATCCACCACAACCCCTGGGATCCCATAAGCCACCGCGCGATCGGCCACATGGGCGATCGAAAACGCTTCCTGAAAAGGGGTTGACGCTGCATAGAGGTTGTTTTCACAAACGAAAACAACCGGTAGCCGCCAGATGGCCGCAATGTTCACCCCTTCGTGCCAGGCCCCTTCATTGGCGGCACCGTCGCCAAAAAAACAAAGGGTCACCGCATCGCTGCCCTGCAAGGTCGCAGCCAGCGCCGCACCGGCTGCAATCGGCACATTGCCCCCCACAATCGCGATCGCCGGCACAAACCCACGGGCAAAGTCCCCGATGTGCATCGACCCTCCCTTCCCTTTGCAGGTGCCGGTCGACTTGGCCATCAGCTCGGCCATCATCGCATGCGGAGAAACCCCATGTGCCAGTGCATGCGCATGAGGACGATGGGTGCTGAACACCGTGTCCCCCGGCCGTAGACACTGCAGCGCGCCCGCCGCAGTAGCCTCCTGCCCAATCGCAAGGTGGAGCGTCGATGGGATGCGCCCCTGCAAATACAGGTCGTTGACCGTCTCTTCAAAACGCCGCGCCAGACGCATCCGCCGATAGAGGTCGAGCAACTCCTCCTTCTTCAACAAGGGGGTTGTATGTTGTTGGTCCATGCAGACTCCTACCATTCGGTCACTGGGCTGGTCGAAGGACCAGCAATTTTGGATATTTCCGCAGGCAAATCTACATAATAGCGAAGCCGATCGCCCCGCAAGATGGCCTTGCTCAACACCACAGGGTGCTCGCCAGGCTGATACGTAATATTTTGCAGCAAAAGCACAGGCGCACCCGCCGCTATGCACAGCAGGTGAGCTTCAAAAGGGTCGGCACTGACCGCTTCAAAATACTGCCGTGCCCGCACCAGATGGAGTCCCTGTCGTTTCTCCAAAAAGGCGTACAAAGGAGAATTTTCAACATCCGCGACTGTGAGGCTGGGACACAGGGCCGCAGGGACAAAGACACTTTCCAACACGAGCGGCTCGGTACCCGCCAGACGCAACCGGACGATTTTATAGACCGGTGCACCCTCGGAAAGTTCCAGTGTACGCGCCACACTGCGTGCAGCGGCGGTGCGTTCAAAACTCAAAATCCGCACAGCAGGGATCACCCCTTGCTGTGCAATCAAATCGGTGAAGCTGTAGAGCCGACCCAGGCTGCGTTCAATTTTGGGCGGCAACACCCAGGTCCCCTTGCCCTGTTTGCGACAGAGCAGCCCTTCACGCACCAGCTGGTCAATCGCCTGGCGCACCGGCCCCCGGCTGACCGCATAGCTGGCACACAGCACAGCCTCGGTTGGGATGAGCGCACCCGCTGCCCATTCGCCGTTGTTGATCTTTTCGACGAAAAGCTCCTTGAGCTGGTAATGAAGCGGGATTGCGCTGGAATGAAGCATCAGGCGTGAATCCTCATCTGATTCGGTCGCAGCCCCCCCATCGGGCCAGACAACTCCTTTTTTTGACCCACCTCCACTGTAGCACCGAGAACCGGCGTTGTCAAATAATGTCTAGATGTATAGACATTTTGACAGATCGGGACTTTTGCTGCTATGCTCAGCAGAGAAACTATC
>JAPLGY010000544.1 GCA_026389955.1 Caldilinea sp.
CCTTGCCGCGTACTTCATTCTTGCCACGGTAGACAACGAACGCCAGGCCAAAGCCATCGAAGATGAGTTGCTTGCCCAGCTCAAACTGCAGCAGAACTTGCGGCCGTTGAGTGTCGACGGGCTCGACGGCCGCGGGGGAGGCTGGTCTATCTTGGACTACGGGGATGTCATCGTCCATCTGCTGACCGCAGAGATGCGCCGCTACTATCGGCTCGAAGAGCTCTGGAACAAGGCGCACATGGTCGTCAAGATGCTCTGACCGTTCACCGAAACGTGTCGATGTTGGCGGGCCGCTGGATGGTTTTGGCCGGTGCTGCTGGCAGGGGTGGGGGGAGATAGCCGCGAATCACCACGACGGGGCGTCCTTCGTCGCTCTGCCCCATGAGCAAGCTGGCGGCAGCGGCCAGCTCGTCGGCGATACACTCCTCGCTGGAGATCAGCTCATAGCCGAAGAGGTCGTGCAGCCCGCGTTGGTTCCAAAGCGGCGGCAGCCCAGCACAGCCAATCGCCACCCCGACCGTTCCGATGCGCCAGGCCCGGCCATGGCTGTCGCTGACGATCACAGCTGGCGCTACGCCGGTCAACTCGGCCAGGCGGGCGCGCAGTGCAGCGGCGCTGGCGTCGGCGTCGGCGGGCAGCAGGGCCAGGTATTCGCTTTCTTCGTCCGGCTGCACGTTGCTGCGGTCCACCCCAGCATTGGCGCAAACCCAGCCGCTGCGCTGTTCGACCACGAGCAGGCCGCGCCGTGCCCGCAGCACCTCGTGGCTGTCCTCGAGGATCACTTGGAGGACGCGCGGGTCTTTGCCCACCAACTCTGCCAACTGGTGCGCCTGCTCGCCCGGCTCGACGTCGATCAGGCGCACCAGCCGCCCTTCTGCCTTGCTGACGATCTTCTGTGCGACCACGACAATGTCTCCCGGCAGCAACCCTTCTTCCATCGCCGCCAGCTGTTCGACAATCTGGGCGGCGACATCGTCGCCCGGTTGAAATGCCGGCAGGCCCGGAACCACAAAAAGCTGCAGCGCCTTCATTTCGCACTCCCCTGCGCCATCCAGGTCAAAATTCCCTCCAGCACCCCGCCGGCGATCGCCAGCGCTTTGTCTGAGACTGTGAAACAGTAGGCCCGTTCGGCGCGCGGGTCAAGATCGCCGATTTTGGTGCCTGCCCGCACGCTGACAGTGGGATGGATGAGCCCGCGCAAGATCCCGGCAAAGGGGGCCTGGATCGGCTGTTCGGTCCCGTCGTTTGTCCGAAGCAGGGCGATGCGCTCCCCGGCCGCCACAGAATCGCCGATCGTGCAACAGCCAGCCACGTGTCCGTCTGCGGGGGCACGCAGCACGCGTGAGCTGCGCTGCCCTGCGACTTCGCCCGGCTCACCGGTATCTGGCAGCGCGCTGCCCTGCCAGAAAAGCCGTCCCAGCGAATGGCCTCGGTCTGTCTCGACCACCGCATGGCAGTCGACCCCGGCTGTAAAACCGGGGCCGAGTGCGATCACGAGGGCTGCGTCGCTGCGGAAGGTTCCCAAATTGCGTTTGGCCATGATGGCGTCGACGACCACCGCGGGGTGCAGCTGTTTCAGCAGCTGGCCAGCCGGGTCCACCACGACCGGCACTTCGCCGCCGGCGGCCACTGCCAGCGCCTGGCTGGCTGGACAGCAGCGCCCCACAACCTCTTCCACCCGGCAGCTCCCGTCGAAGACAGCCTGGGCAAAGCTGACCGTACGGCGTACCGCCAGCGGTTGTGCCACCTCGGTCAGCACAACGGTAAACCCAGCCCGCCACAGACGCAGTGCACAACCGCTGGCCAGATCTCCAGCCCCCCGAATGACGACCTGTGGAAACTTGCTGTTCATTGCCACCGATGTCTCTTGTCAGTTGTCAGTTGTCAGTTGCCAGTTGTCAGTTGTCAGTTGTCAGTTGTCAGTTGTCAGTTGTCAGTTGTCAGTTGTCAGTTGCCAGTTGTCAGTTGCCAGTTGCCAGTTGTCAGTTGCCAGTTGTCAGTTGCCAGTTGTCAGTTGCCAGTTGTCAGTTGTCAGTTGCCAGTTGTCAGTTGCCAGTTGTCAGTTGCCAGTTGTCAAAGGAGCCCAGCGGCGCTCTGACCGCAAACGGAGCCTGGCCCGCCGGGCTTGGGGTGCACCTAGGCGCGGATCTCCCAGCGCTCCAGGGTAATGTCGTCCAGATACGCTTCATCCACCAGAGCGCCGTGGCCGAGCCCGGTGGGGACCGTCAGGGTGCTGTCTGGGTTGAGGGTAAAGGGATTTTGGACGATGTCGCGCGCAAAGTAGCGGTCGTTGGCGCTGATGTCTCCTGGCAGGGTGAAGTTGGGCAGGCTGGCCAGCGCCACATTGACTGCCCGGCCGATCCCGGTCTCCAGCATGCCGCCGTGCCAGACTGCCATCCCCGCTGCCTGGGCCAGGTCGTGGATCCGTTTGGCGTCCGCGAGCCCACCGATCCGGCTTGGTTTGATGTTGAAGATGTCGCACGCCTGGAGCGAGATCGCCCAGCGGGCATGGTCGGGGGAGACAATGCTTTCGTCGAGGCAGAGCGGCGATTTGAGCGAGCGTTTGAGCTGCGCGTGGTCGAAGATGTCGTCGTGGGCCAGCGGCTGCTCGATCAGCAGCAGGTGGAAGGCGTCCAACTGTGCCAGATGTGCGGCATCCTGCAGTCGGTAGATGCTGTTGGCATCGACCTGCAGCCGCAGGTCGGGCCAGCTCTCCCGCACAGCCCGAGTCGGTTCGATGTCCCAGCCGGGTTTGATTTTGAGCTTGATCCGGGTGTACCCTTCGCTGAGGTAGCCCGCCACCACCGTCAACAGAGTGGGGAGGTCTTTCTGGATTCCGACGCTGACGCCGACCTCGACCCTCTCCCGCGTCCCCCCCAGCAGGGCGGCCAGGCTGCGCCCTTCGCGGCGGGCAAAGAGATCCCACACAGTGAATTCCAGCCCCGCTTTGGCCATGCGGTTGCCGCGCACCCGGGCGAAGGCTGGCGTCACCTCCCAGGGGCTGGCCAGGTCGACCTGCAGCAGCAGCGGCGCCAGATAGTCCTGCAGGATGCTCCAGGCGCTCTTCTGGTTTTCTTCGTTGTAGAAAGGGTTTTCGCCGACCGGGGCTTCTCCCCAGCCGACGATCCCGTCCGCCTGCATCCGGACGATGATGGCGTGGCTGCCCTGCTCGCGCCAGCCGCTGGTCTCAAAGGGAGAGAGATAGGGCAGAAAAATTTTGCGAAGTTCGATAGATTCGATACGCATCGGGACGGTTTCAGACCTCCTGGACAGAATCGTTGTGCGCTGCTAGAATCAACTGCACCTCTTTGCATTGTACCACATCTGGGCTCTCCCCAATGGGGGGAAGGCCCGGCGTTGCCTCTTGTGGATCGGGGAACAACGGTGGTATGCTGAGAGAATTGTATTGTGCAAGCTGCTGTCCCCCAGGCCCGAATGAAAGGAAGAGATGGCTGGATGCCCCGCAAAACACCGCCCGCAGGCGTCTGCGCTTTTTGTCAACGCACGGTTTCCGCTGCCTGCATGGGCAGGCACCTGGCCACCTGCCCGGATCGTCAAGTTGCCGTCGAAAAGGCAGAGACCAGCAGACGCAAACCCGAGCGCCTCTGGCAAGTGGTGGTGCGGGATGCAGTTGACGGCACCTACTGGCTTCAGCTTGAGCTTTCTGGCAGCGCGACGCTGGTCAATTTGGATGCATATCTGCGCGCCATTTGGGTGGAATGCTGCGGCCACATGAGCCAGTTTGTCTTTGGGACGACCCGCTACCGGGAGCTGATCGACGGTTTTTTTGCATTGGGCGATCAGAAAAGTCTCCAGACCCGGGTCAACGAAGTGTTGGCTGTCGGGCGCAAGGGCAGCTACGAATACGACTATGGAACGCCGACGGAGCTCAAACTCGAGGTCGTCTCCCAGCGTGAGGGCAAGCCGCTGACCGCCAGGCCCATCACGCTGCTGGCACGCAACCAGATGCCGGAGCAGCTCTGCGTCAGCTGCGGCGAAGCGGCCACGCACCTTTGTCTGCAGTGCTACTATGAGATAGGCGAGCCGGGCTGTTATTTGTGTGCAGCCCACGCTCGCAGCCATGCTTGTACATTGTATGGCGGCCCCAAACGGCGCTACAACTCCCCGCGTACGGGCCGCTGCGCATACGACGGGCCGGCCAGACCGCCCTACTGAGCGCCCGCTTATTTTTGCTTGTAGGCCAGCCGGAGGGGCTGCCATTCGCTCCACTTGAGCAGGCTGTTCCAGCCAGCAGGCCGCTCGAGCGGGTGTAGCAGACCTTGTGGGCTGTCGACCAGATTCATCGTCACCGCCACTTCGTCGCAGCGATGGAATTTGGAGCAATAAATGCAGGCCTGCCAGATTTTTGGGCTGATGCTCCAGCGGTCGACCTGTTCGAAGCCGAGGCGCACGAAGAAATTTTCGCGCAGAGTCAGCGCGCAGATCTGGTGATAGCTGCGCTGGCGAGCCAGCTGCACCAGGTGATTGACGACATGGCCACCCAACCCCTGGCCCTGCCTGCTGGGGTGCACGGCCAGCGAACGCAGTTCCACCAGCGTGTCGGTGAGCGGCACCAACGCGCCACAGGCCAGGATCTGCGGATCTTCGGGGACAAGGTCGGGGTCGACCGCAACCAGCCAGTCGGCCAAGGTCTGGCGGACACTCTCTTCGGTGCGGGGCAGCATGACTTTTTCTGCCGCAAACTGGTTCACCAACGCCACGATCGGCAGCACATCTGCTGCCTCAGCCGGCCGAATCACGATGGGCATCGCCTCTTCTCTCCTGGATTGACCCTACAACGCCTGCAACGCACGGGTCAGCCGCTCGGCGACCAGGTGAATTTCGGCCTCGCTGATCACCAGCGGCGGGACGAAACGCAGCACATTCGGGCCGGCGTTGACCAAAAGCAATCCCTCGTCGTAGCCGCGGCTGACCACCGGGGCGACGGCCACATCGAGCTCAAGCCCCACCATCAACCCGCGCCCGCGGATCTCGACAAGATGTGGGCTGTTGATTTCAGCGAGCAGGTCGCGCAACAGCCGCCCCTTGGCAGCGACCCCGGCCAAAAACTCTGGCTGTGCCACCCGGCCGACGACATGGTGGGCCACGCTGGTGACCAGCGGGCCGCCGGCAAAGGTGCTGCCATGGTCGCCTTTGTGCAAGAGATCGGCGACCCGCTGGCGCATCAAAATTGCGCCGATCGGCAGCCCGGCTGCCAGCGGTTTGGCAGCGGTCAGCAGATCAGGCTCGAATTGGCAGCGCTGGGTGCAGCCACAGCCGCTGGCCGCTGTACAAAACCCTTGGTACGCCCACAGGGTGCCAGCCCGTCCGACGCCGCACTGGACCTCGTCGTAGATCAACAGCGCATCGTACTGGTCCGCCAAAGCCCGCAGGCCCGCCAGAAAGGCGGGGTGGGCGAGGTGAATGCCGCCTTCTCCCTGAATCGGCTCGACCAGGATCGCGCAGACTCGCTCATCCATCTGCGCCGCTGCACTCTCCAGGTCGTTGAATTCTGCAAAGCGCACCCCTGGCATCAGCGGACGGAAGGGATCTTGGTAGGCAGGGCGCGGGGTTGCAGCGAGCGCCCCCATGGTCCGGCCGTGAAAGGCGTTGGAAAATGCCAGGATCTCTACCTTCTGGTCGCCGCCATGTGCGCGGCCGTAGCGGCGTGCAAACTTGAAGGCACCTTCCGTGGCTTCGGCTCCGCTGTTGCAGAAATGAACCCTTTCGGCAAAGCTGGTCGAGCACAACAGCTCGGCCAGGCGAGCATGGGGCTCTGTGTGGTAAAGATTGCTCACATGCACCATCCCCGAAGAGAGTGCTGCCCCGATCGCCTGGGAGACGCCGGCATCGTTGTAGCCCAGCGCGTTGACCGCAATTCCGGCCACGCAGTCCAGGTAGGCGGCCCCTGTGGTGTCGTAGAGCGTACAGCCGTCTCCCCGCTCCAGCACAAACGGTGCCCGCCCGTAGACCCCCAACAGATAGCGCTGTTCCAGCGCGATCACATCCTGCGCATTCATCGTTGCTTTTTTCTCCTTGCTGCTCCCTGTATCCCCCAACACCCCAACCGCCAGCCAGATTCAACGGCTGCCGACGACACCGGTGCCAGTTCCCTCCTGGACACCGGCCAGATTGGTAATGACCGCTTGTGCGACACCGCCGCGCACAGCTTCGACTGCGCTGCGCACCTTGGGGATCATGCCCCCAAAGATGATCCCCTCCTCGATCCACGCTTCAGCTTGTTCCGCGGTCACGACCCGCACGACCCGCCCCGCCACCAAGATGCCCGGCACATTGCTGATAAAGACGAGTTTGATCGCCCCCAGCCGAGCTGCGATCGCCGTCGCAGCGTGGTCGGCGTTGACGTTGTAGCTGAGGGCATCGAGCGCACCAAAGCTGACTGGGCTGACGACCGGCACGATCCCTGCGTCGATCAACGCTCGCAGCAGATAGTCGTCGACATCCTGCACCTCCCCGACCCGCCCCAGATCGCCGAGCGGGTGCCACATTTTTTCGACATAGAGCGTGCCGTCGTCGACGCCGCTGATGCCAGCCGCCCGAATGCGGGCGTTGACGAGCTGGCGGACGATGCGTTTGTTGATCAGTCCGCTGAGCACCATCTCCACCACATCCATGCTGGCCTCGTCGGTCACGCGCAGCCCTTCGACCCGCTGCTCCTGCAAGCCCAGCTGTTTCTGCAGGTCGGTGACCGCCTTGCCGCCCCCATGCACGAGGACTGGGTGGTGTCCTTCTTGCTGGACGGCGGCTACCGCCTTCACCAGCCCGTGCAAAAAATCGGGGTCGTCCAGCTCGTTGCCGCCCACTTTCAAAACCACCAGATACTTTTCCTGGCGCTCTTCTGTCTCCATAGCTCCCTCGTTCACAGCAGGCCTGCTGTCTCGTCCAACCCCAAAGCGATGTTCATGCACTGAACTGCCTGGCCGCTGGCGCCTTTGATCAAGTTGTCTTCGGTCACGACCAGGATCAGGTCGCGGCAGTCAGGGCGGTCAGGCAGCTCGGGGGTGATGCTGATGGCCACTCGGTTGGAATAGACCGTATGGCGCAGCGATGCCTGCTGACCGGCCGGAAGCAGATGAATGAAGGGCTCGCCGGCGTAGTGCTCGGTGTACCGCTGGCGCACCTGGGGTTCGGTCACGCCGGCGGGAACCCGCACATAGATCGTGCTCAAGATGCCTCGGTTGGCCGGCAGCAGATGGGGGGAGAAGGTAAACTGGCAGGGCTGGCCCGGCGGCAGCACCGGGTTGAGCACCAGCTCCATCTCGGCGATGTGGCGGTGGCGGTAGCCGACGTTGTAGGGGGTCAGGTTCTCGTGGCTCTCGACGAACAGATAGGGAAGCTTGGCGGTGCGCCCGGCCCCGCTGACCCCGCTCTTGCTGTCGACGATGACCCGATCGCCCAGCCAACCCGCCTTGGCCAGCGGATAGAGTCCCAAATTGACCGTGGTCGGGTAACAGCCCGGCACGGCGATCAGCCGGGCGCCGCGCAGCCGGGCGCGGTTGACCTCGCACAGCCCGTACACGAAATGAGGGAGCAGATCGGCGGCGGTGTGTTCCAGACCATACCAGCGGCGATAGTCGTCGACATGGTCGAGCCGAAAATCGGCGCTCAGGTCGATCACACAGCGTCCAGCCTCGGCAAAACGGCGTGCCGCCTCGATCGAGTGGCCGTGCGGCAGACACAAAAAGACGACGTCCACTTCCCCAGCACGGGCATAGGCCTCGTCCAGCGCGATCAATGGGTAATCCCATGGCACCGCATGGACGTCGCAGAGCCGTTTGCCAGCACTGCTGGCGCTGGTAATCCAGCCCAACCGCGTCTGTGGGTGGCGATGCAGCAGCTGCACCAGTTCAATCCCGGTATACCCGGTCGCACCAGCAATTCCAACGACAATCATCTCTGCTTCTACCCTCCTCACACAAGGACAACCGATTCAGGAGAATAAAAAAAGCTCTCCCTCTGGAGAGCTCTGCCGGTACAGTCCGATCACCCAATCATTCGGCCCGCGCACAAGATTCCAGATGAGTCTCATCCAGGAGACATACGTTCAGACCTGAAGCGGGGCACGCAAATGATCAGTTGCTTTGGTGAAATCATATTGAACAATATACCATATATTGCAGCGCGTGTCAATCTGGCACAGATTTTTTTTCAAGACGTCTGGCAAAAGCCCAGCTGCAGGGGCATCGACAACCGACAAAGGTGGCAAGGGATGGACAGGACCCACGTAATTTTGGTGCGGCACGGCGAGACAACCGCCAATTTTGAACAGCGCTGGTACGGCTCCTTGGATGCGCCGCTGACCGAGCGGGGGTGGCAGCAGATCGAGGCAACCGGGGTACGTTTTGGCGCGAGCCAGCGGGAGTGTCCGGTGGATGTGCTTTACGTGTCGCCGCTGCAGCGGGCCCGCAGCACTGCAGCGACGATCGGGCGCACGACTGGACTCACCCCGATCGTCGAAGAGGGGTTGCGGGAATTTACCATTGGGGACTGGGAGGGGCGCACCTACCGGGACCTGATCGACAACGAACAGCTGTGGGAACGGTGGGCGAACGACCCCGACTTCGCCCCTCCCAACGGGGAATCGCCGACCAGTTTTGCACAGCGGGCAGCCGCCGTCATCCAAGAATTGGCCCAGCGCCATCCGGGCCAGCGGGTGCTGATCGTGGCACACGGTGCCATCATCAGCAGCGTGCTGGATCGCTGGGGAACGGAGGGCAAGGGGGACTGGGCCCGGCTGGACCCGCACAACTGTGCGGTCTCCGAGCTGACCTGGGATGGCCAGAGCTGGAGGGTCGAGCTGCTCAACGACATCAGCCATCTGCCCCCGGAGGCCACTGCTGCTGTGCTTCCTTCGTACGATCCTGAGGCAGAAACCGCTCGGCTCTGAACCTGCATGCACGAGCCTGGTCGCCCTCTCCCCTGGTGGTGGTACGTGGTGGCCCTGGCTGCCCACAGCGGCTGGGGGCTGTATCCGGTGCTGGGGCGGTATCTGCAGACTGTCAGCGGGCTGCCCAGCATGTCTGTGCTGGTGTTGGGGGGAACCCCGCTTTTTCTCTGGCTGCTGGTGGGCATCTTGCCCCGGCACGGCTGGCGCCTCTACAGCGCCAGAGTGCTCTGGCTCTTCGGGGGCGTCACCGTGCTGCGTTCGATCACCAATCTGCTTGCTCAGCGGTATACGCTGGCCCTCTATGTGCAGATGATCGGTCTGCTGACGCCCTTTTGGGTGGTATTGATCCACGCTGTTCTCTTTCGCGAGCGGCTGCCGCGCAGCACCTTGCCAGCCATGCTGCTGTCGACGGCCGGTGCGCTGCTGATGTTCAGCGGCAGCAGCGCACCGGTGCCGGGCCATGACGACTGGCTGGGAATCGGGCTGGCCCTGGCCAGCAGTTTTTTTTTGGCAGGGTACATGTTGCTGTTGCGACGCACTGCCCAGGTGCAGATTTCGGGGTTGTCGGTGCTGGCCTTTCAGACCGTGCTGGTTCAGGCCTGTGCGCTGGGGCTGAGCCTGCTCTGGCAGGAGCCATGGGGGCGTTGGCTGCAGCTGGACTGGCAGGGCTGGACTGCCTTTGCTGCCTACAGTGGGTTGGTCGTGTTGTGGGCCAACAGCTTGCAGATCGCTGCGGTCCGCCGGCTGGGGGCGCCGCTGGTCAGCAGCCTGATGGGCTGGCGGCTGGTTGTCACGCTGGTGGCTGGCTGGTGGTTGCTGGGCGAGCAGCTGACCACCGTCTGGCAGGTTGTGGGCATGCTGCTGGTGCTGGCGGCTGTGAGTGGGTATTTGCGCCGACAGATCCCTTGAAATTCAGCTTTTTTTGAGAAATTATCTTAAATAGGGTATTGAATTTGCTGAATAACCCTGCTATAATCGCAGGCATGGATGGCTGGAGGAGGAAGAAGGGTGTTCCTCCTTTTTTTGTATCGTACTTTTTGCAGGAAACGTTCCGGGTGTTTCACGTGAAACACCTGCTGCTGACAAAGGCCGTTCTGCGGGGAGAGAAAAGGCGGGTCTGGTGGCAGAAGGGGTGACAGAAGCGGTGACAGAAGGGGTGGCAGAAGGGGTGGCAGAAGCGGTGACAGAAGGGGTGGCAGAAGGGGTGAAGCCAGAGACGATCCCTGTGATCGACTATGAAGGCAGCCAGTACCGGTCAGACTTCTGGGAGGGGCAGGGGCGCCAGTACGAAGATGCGGCGGAGCGGCTGGCGCTCCAGCAGCTGTTGCCCGCCCAAGGGGGACGGATCGCCGAGATCGGGGCTGGCTTTGGCCGGCTTGCCGACCTCTACGGTGGCTACGACCAGGTTCTCCTCTTCGACTACAGCCGTACGTTGCTGGAGGAAGCTGCGCGCGAGTGGGGAAAGGATCCGCGTTTTGTCTTTGTGGCTGGCAATCTCTATTCGCTGCCATTGGCCAGCGGCTGCCTGGACTCGCTGGTGATGGTGCGGGTGATGCATCATGTGGCCGACGTGTCGGCGGCGCTGGCCCAGTTGCGGCGGGTTGTGCACCGTCACGGGGTTGGGGTGCTCGAATATGCCAACAAACGCAACCTCAAAGCGATTTTGCGCTGGATGTTGCGCCGCCAGTCCTGGTCGCCTTGGCAGCGAGACCCGGTCGAATTTGTCGAACTGAACTTCGATTTTCATCCGGAGTGGATGGGGCAGCAGCTGCGGACAGCTGGGTGGCGGGTGGATCGCCGCTGCGCTGTCTCGCATTTTCGGCTGCCGCAGCTCAAAGAGCGGGTTGCCCCCGCCAGGCTGGCAGCGTGGGACAGCCAGATCTTTGGCCTGGGGGGGACCTACCCACTGGCCCCGAGCGTTTTTGTCAAAGTGACGCCTGTGCAGGGTGAGCCACGCGCCCCCATCGGGACAGGAGAGGATGCGCTGGTGCAGCTGCTGCGCTGCCCCTCCTGTTCGGCAGAGTCGTTTGTGCGTCTGGAAAACGA
>JAPLGY010000101.1 GCA_026389955.1 Caldilinea sp.
CTGGCCGAACAAGGCGCCTGCGTCGGGGTGGGTCGCTACGCCGAATGCCGCCTGGCCGGCCTCTTTGCCGACAGCCCGACTGCCGACAGCCCGACTGCCGAACGCCGCACCCGTTCGCTGGCGCTGGAGCTCTGGGTTGCAGCGGGCACGGCTGTACGGGCTCCGTTGGAGGGGGTCGTCCAGGCGCTGGGCCGCACTGCGGCCGGGGTTCGTGTGATTCTGCGCCATCCCCTCGGCACTGGCTCCTGTTTGTACACGCTCTACAGCGGGCTGGGGGAGGGGTGCCTGGCGCAGCTCACCCCCGGCTGTCCTCTGGCTGCCGGCAGCGTTTTTGCCGAGGCCAGCCCCCGCTCGCCGGGGGGGCTGGCCTGCGTCCAGGTCCAGCTGGTCACCGACCTGCTCGACCTGGGTCTCTCTTTTCCCGCCAACGCGGCACCCAGCCAGGCTGCGCTGTGGGGGAGCCTGACCTTGGACCCTGCCCCTTTGGCTGGGATCTCGGCCGAGCGCTTTCCGGCCCCGGCCCCCACGTCAGCGCAGACGCTGGCCGAGCGCCGCACGCGCATCGGGCGCAACCTCAGCATCTCCTACCGTCAGCCGATCAAGGTGGTGCGGGGGCTCGGGCAGTACCTCTACGACGCAGAGGGGCGGGCTTACCTCGACGCTGTCAACAACGTCGCCCATGTCGGGCACTGTCACCCTGCCGTGGTCGCCGCCGGCCAGCGCCAGATGGCGGTGCTCAACACCAACACCCGCTACCTGCACGACGCCATCAACGACTATGCCCGCCGGCTGGCTGCCACGCTGCCCTCTTCGCTCAGCGTCTTCTTTTTCGTCAACTCGGGCAGCGAAGCCAACGACCTGGCGCTGCGCCTGGCGCGCACCGCCACAGGCCGACAGGCCATTCTGGCCGTCGACGTCGCCTATCACGGCCATACCCAATCACTGATCGAGGTCAGCCCCTACAAACATGACGGGCCCGGTGGGGCCGGGCGTCCTCCGTACGTGCAAAAGGTGATCCTGCCCGACCCTTACCGCGGCCCGCACACCGGCTACAGCGCGGCCACCGGCACACGCTACGCCGCCTATGTCCAGCAGGCCCTGCAGCAGGGCGACGCCGTGGCCGCGTTCATCTGCGAATCGTTGATGGGTTGCGGCGGCCAGATTGTCTTCCCGGAGAACTACCTGGCTGCCGCCTTCCAACATGTGCGTGCCGTCGGGGGGCTGTGCATTGCCGACGAGGTCCAGACCGGCTTCGGACGGGTCGGCAGCCATTTTTGGGGCTTTCAAAGTCAGGGGGTAGTGCCCGATATTGTGACCATGGGCAAGCCTGCCGGCAACGGCCACCCGCTGGCGATCGTCGCCACCACCCCCGAGATCGCCGACCGTTTTGCCAACGGCATGGAATACTTCAACACCTTCGGCGGCAACCCGGTCTCCTGTGCCATCGGGCTGGCTGTGTTGGACGTCATCGAACAAGAGCAGCTGCAACAAAACGCCCGCATCCTCGGCGACGTGTTGCTGGCTGGCCTGCGCCGGCTCCAGGCCGACTTCCCGCTGATCGGGGATGTGCGCGGGCTGGGCCTCTACATCGGCGTCGAGCTGGTTCTCGATCCAGAAACCCTGGAGCCGGCCGGCGAACACGCCGCCTACGTAGCCAACCGCCTGCGCGAGGCCGGGATCCTGATCAGCACCGACGGCCCCTGCCACAACGTGCTCAAAATCAAACCGCCGATCGTCTTTGGCCAGTCAGACGCCGACCACCTGTTGAACACGCTGGCCGAGATTCTGTCAGAAAACGCCCTGGCCGTCCGCCCTCACTGAAGCTGGCGGATGCTGGAGATAGAACTCCTTGGCTGCGCCCAGCAAAATCTAGCGCGCAGTGGGGCGGGTGAGCTGTTTGGGGGCGAGCCTGTCATTTTCTGGATCAGTACCCACTTTCGGGGTCCCGCGCCCCCTTTTTGGCACGAAAATCCCCCCAAATCAGTTTCAGCTGGTTGTTCGGCGGTATTACAACCCCATGCTCATTTGCATTTGATAGGGTGCAATTCTCTCTTCAGCCAACTTTATATAGCCAGCATCAATATCATAGCCAACATATTTTCTATCGGACTTTAATGCTGCTATTGCTGTACTTCCACTGCCCATAAACGGGTCTAAAAGCACATCTCCCTTATATGTATATAACTGTGTTAAGAGGAAATGGAGCGGGATGACCAATTTTTTTTGCCAATTCGGTATTCATTGTCCACACAGACTTCGTCCATTCCATAAATTGCTCTTTAGAAATGGTATACTAATAAACATGGGCACAAGTACACCCGTGGTAGGGACAATCAATACATTGTGTCTTGCCGCGTCACGTGAGCAAGACACAATGTACTGATGTCCTTACGAGAATGGTAGCATCACTGGCAGCACTTGCGCCTCTGTGTACTAGCGGCTGTGATTGACAGCGGGAAGACGATCTTCTATCGCATGTGCTGGAGGAAGTCACCGTGACGGTTACGCTCCAACTCGATGACGCCATCTGGCGGCGCGCCAGCCACTTTGCGCAGCAACAGGATCAAGCAGTGGCGGATGTGCTGGTGGAGTGGCTGGCCGAGACGCTGCCGGCGCCAGCAAACGGTGAGGCTGCGTCTGTCAACGCCGGTGCAGACGACGCCGTCACACGCGAAATGCAGGCGTACATCACCCTTCATCCACAGATCAAAACGCAGTATGGGGGGAGCTATGTCGTCATTCTCGACGGCAAGCTGGTCGACCATGACGCCGACTACGCGGCGCTTTTTGACCGTATCGATGCGCGCTACCCGGATACGTTTGTCTGGCTGACGCGGGTTGAAGACGAGCCGATCAAGACAATGGCTTTTCCGCCGTCCAACCGCCATCATCAGAACTATGGGGCGTGGCATCGCCAATGGCAGGAAAACGAGACAGAACGGCGAGAACCGGCTATTGGAATTGGTTGACGGGACATTGGTGCGGAGCTGGCGCAGGCTACGCTACGCTTGACGAGCAGGGAGCACTCACTATGATACAAATGACCATGCAGGTGCCCGACCAACTGGCGGCGGAACTGCTGCCCGCTCAGCGTTGGCTGCCGCTCTTGCTTGAGCTTGGGCTGGCGCGGCTGGAGACGCCCGCCCGCACGACCGCCAATGAGATCATCACCTTTCTATTGGGCAACCCGTCACCGGCGGAGCTACTGAACTATCATGTCTCCGATCGGGCGCAGGTGCGCCTCCAACGCTTGTTGGCGCTCAACGCCGCGGGGCTGGCAGACGCCGCTGAGCAGCAAGAACTCGACGAGCTGCTGCGCATCGAGCACCTGTTGATCAAGGCGAAAGCTCAGCTTGCGGCGCAGCATGGGTAGGATGACTGATGGCCGGGAAAGTATCTACTGAACTACGCCGGCTAACCGCCGAACGCGCACATTTCTGTTGTGAGTACTGCCTGCTTCCACAGGATTTCGCCACACATCGCCATGAACCCGATCATATCGTGCCGGTGCAGCATGGTGGTGCCAGTGAGTCAGACAATCTGGCGTTTGCCTGTTTCAGTTGTAATCGCTATAAAGGACCAAATGTTGGCTCCCATGACCCGCTGACAGGGGAATTCACACCGTTTTTTAATCCCAGAACCAAACAATGGCGATACCATTTCCGGTTCGTGGGCGCAACTATTGAAGGGGTGACGCCCGAAGGGCGCGTAACTGCCAAGATTTTGCGATTCAACGACGATGACCGTGTCGCTGAACGACGCCTGTTGATCCAGGCAAGGCTCTACCCATCTACCTGAGTCCGAGCCGTTATGTCGCCAGCAACGACATTGAGTCATCCCGATGACCCGCATCACCGAGAAGCGCGACATTCAAGACCGCCTCCTCCACTACCTGCAAGGGCAGCAGTGGACCTTCATCCCGCGCGACGACCTGCCAGCCTGGCGCGGTCACGACGACCGCGAGCCGTTCCTGGTCGACGTGCTGCGCCGCCAGCCCGAACTCGACAACCCGACCATTCTGATTGTGGTTGACCGGCTTGAGTTGGAATCACAGATGCTCCAAAATCTGGAAGCGTTCGGCCTGCCCGCCATCCGCGCCGAGAGCCGCACGCACCTGGCGCAGTAGCTGGCCGCCGACACGCGCGGAGTCCTCGTCACCACCGTTCTCTTGGACCTAGACGAACATCTCACCAGGAGGCGCTTGTTGCCAGGTTCCTGCTTCACCGACCACAGCCTGAGCGATGTCGCCAGGACGTACAGGCTCTCCACAGGCGTTCATTTCCGTGGAACTCACGGTATGTTTCAGAGGAATGGCGGCGTTCAGATCTCTGTCCATTGT
>JAPLGY010000489.1 GCA_026389955.1 Caldilinea sp.
ATGCCTTGGCGAGGCGAGCCTCGGGGGTGACCGCAGCATGGTATTCGTCCCATAAGGCCAGCAATGCGGCGTGCAGTGCTGGAGGGAGAGGAGCGAGCAGTTCCAAAAACTGGCTGCGTTCGGCGTCCTGCTTGTCCTTCCAGGCGGCCAGGTGGACGGCTGGGGTATCGCCGTAGAGCGCCTCGCCGAGGTCGTGCACCAGGCACAGTTTGAGCAGGCGGTGGTGGTCGACGGCTGGGTACCGATTTTCCAGGAGCAGGGCCAAGAGACAGAGCCGCCAGGTATGCTCGGCGGTGCTCTCCGGGCGCCCCTGGGTGGTGCGGCCGCTGCGCAGCGTATCCTTGAGTTTTTCAGCAGATCTCAGGAATTCCAGAATTTGTTCAACTTCGCCGGGCAGGATCTCCATTGTACCTTCCGAAAGCCTGCCCCGCTGCAAGATCGGCTCCGCCAGTTGCCGGCCAATCTTGCAGCGGGTTCAGATCACGCGGTCGTTGCCGCCGTCGATCGGGAGCTGTGCCCCTGTTGTCTTGGCAAAGAGCGGCCCGCAGAGTTCTGCGACCAGTTCGCCGACATCGTGGCTGGTCACCTCGACGTGGAGGATGTTGTGGGTCTTGTACTGCTGCACAGTCATGCCGTAGTGGTCGGCGCGCGACTGCAAAACCTCGGGGGTCCACAGCCCGGTATCAAACACGGCGTTGGGGTGGACCACATTGACGCGGATCCGATCGTCGCCCCATTCAAGGGCGGCGATGCGCGCCAGTTGGGTGACTGCGGCTTTTGAAGCAGAGTAGGCGGCAGCTCCCGGGCCAGGAGCAGGCACATTCTTGGAGCCGACAATCACCACTCTTCCCGCAGCGGGTGCCAGGGCAAGCAGCGGGTGTACGCTGCGCATGAGCGCAAAGGTGGCATCGAGGTTGATCGCCAACACACGGCGCCAATCTTCTGACGAGAGTGCTGCAATTCGCCGGCCCGGCGGAAAAATTCCGGCGTTGAGCACCACCATGTCGATGCCTCCGAAACGCTGGACCCCTTTTTCAAGCGCAGCCTCGACTGCGTCGCCGTCGGTGACATCGCACTGGATCCCCAGAAAATCTGGGCGGCGCCAGAGCCCAGTGATCGCAGGGTTGAGGTCCAGGCCAATGACCGCTGCACCGCGCGCCAGAAAAGACTCTGCACAGGCACGTCCGATACCAGAGGCCGCCCCGGTGACCAATGCGACCTCGCCCGTGAAGGGGGGCTGTTTCTGCGGACGGCGCAGTTTGGCCTGCTCCAAGTCCCAGTACTCCATCTCAAAAAGATCGGCGGCGGAAAGGGCGCGGTAGCCCCCCAGCAGCTCGGCACGCAAAATGATCTGCATGGTATGACGGTAGATCTCGGCGGCGATGGCAGCCTCTTTGGCGGTGCGGCCAACCGCTCCGAGCCCCCACTCGGGGTCCACAAGCACGCGCGGCGCAGGATCCAGCATCGTCAGGGGGGATGCGCTGGAGGATTGGTGCTGGGCAAAGTAGGCGCGGTAGGCGTCGACGTAGGACTGGACATCCCGCCCGACCAAAGGCAGACGTTTGGTCCGAATCACATGGTCGGGTGTCGCCGGCCCCTGCTGGGCGATCGTCTCGACCTGCGGGTGGCGGGCAAAATGCAAAGCCAGATCGTCGTCGGCAAACGAAAGCAGCAGCGGTGCCCCTGCCGCTGCCGACAGCTGGCGGCGCAGCGCTGCGCGCGCCGTGCGGGCAGGCGCCGTGGAGCGCTGCTGCGCAGGCAGGGCGATCTGCCAGGCCTGCTGTCGTTGGAGGAACTCCTCCGCCTGTGTGACCAACTCGATCATGCGGGTGTAGGACTGCTGGGCGGTGGCACCGAACGTAAAAATGCCATGGTTGAGCAGAACCATCCCAATTGTCTGCGGGCCTGCCTGGGCAGGAAAGAGCTCAGCACAGAGACGGGCCAGTTGAAAGCCAGGCATGACATAGGGGATCACCACCACACGCTCGCCGTACAAAAAACGGACACGCTCGGCACCATCTACGCTGTTGGTGAGGGTGACGACCGCATCGGCGTGGGTATGGTCTACATACTTGTGGGGGAGCAAGGCATGCAAAATCGTTTCGACCGAAGGCGACGGCGCAGAGGCGTCGACCAGGCTGGTGCGCAGCGCATTGGCCATCTGCGGGTCTGAAAGATGAGACAAGGTCGCCAGCCGCAGAACAGGGTTCAGACGCACAGGAGCAAAGCCAGCTGCCTCGATCTGTTCGAGATCCCAGCCGCTCCCTTTGATGTAAAGAAGCTCTTCAACTTCACCAAAGAGGTCGGATTCGAAGGTCTTGACAGAGGTATTGCCGCCGCCGTGCAGAACCAGGTCCGGGTCACGCCCCAACAACCTGGACGTGTAGACACGCAGGCCAAGATCACCCGAATACTGTGCCGCTTCTTCCTCTCGCCAAAGACTCTGCATCCTATACCTCGATCTATCTCTGCATGATCAGTTGATACATACTTTGGACCGAATTGTAACCGAAATCTGTCCTGCACCGAAATGTACTCTGACAGTCGCTGACATTGAGCAGTTGTAACGGCTCGGGCCTAGAAGCCTGCTGAATTGTCGTTTGTCAAAATCGTACAAAGATGCGGTATCCGAAATCAATTTCGAGTACCGCATCTGGGACGAATCCTTCAAGAAACGTCCTGGCCCGGGGAACTGCGCCCCTGCTGTCTTCTACCGGGGAACAGGAATGGAGTTGCCGTGTGGCAGGATGCGCTCATGGTCGCGCTGGCTCTCGCAGACTATACGTCTTCTCCTGAACCCGTCGTGGGTCTGGCAAGTTACTGAAAGATGGGATCCCGAAAATCCCCGGGGTGTACTTCAAGTTGGGGGCAGTCGGGGGATAAGGAGGTAGTACACGTGGGCCCAGATACATTCACGAATTCATGTGACGCAATCCGCCGGATTGTGGACTGCACATTCGAGCAGATGGTGTCACCATATCAACGAGTTGTTTGCGCCGCCGTGTAGTAGTGTCCTGTCAAGCAGCATTTGATAGTGTTTTTTTGGTAGGA
>JAPLGY010000152.1 GCA_026389955.1 Caldilinea sp.
GTGTTGATCTTTTTCAGCACAACTTCTGATTTTTTGGGCGGTGCGACGCCGCGACAACAACCTGCGGGCAAGAGACGGCCGCACGAGACCGCACGATCCATGCATGTCTGGGATGCGCTTGTGTTGCGAAACAGCAGTTCAGGTTCTTTGCAAAGGCGTTCTTTTCTGTCCGGAGTCTGCACAAAGTATAGCACAAATCGTGGGATTTGGCAAGGGTTTCAGATGATCAATCTACAGGGCTTCTCACGATTTTTGAGAAGTCCTGCGATCAATTTTAGAGCACTTGCTCAGGGCTGAGCAGCCGTTCGACCATCCAGTTGCATTTGTCCACCACGGGCAAATCTGCTAAGATTTTTTCTGTAGAAAAATTATACCTGTCTGGATGCGATCAAATATTGGTAGTGCGCCAGGCGAGACACCCTCCACGTAACGGACCATGCGACAAGTTCCGCTCGCCTGGCACATTCAGCGGATTTAAGCCATGATTCGGGCAGAGGCCAGGGTGTCTATGGCTGTCTCTTTCTGCGGATGACCGATACAAGGTCCCTTCCCGCCCAACGAAAAAGAGTTGTGATGAATCGGGTACCGTTGTGGAGGCTATGGCAGCGTGAATTCAGCGGCTATAGCGCAGGAAAATTCCGCCAGGATCTGCTGGCCGGGTTGACAGTCGGCGCAGTTGCGCTGCCATTGGCGTTGGCTTTCGGGGTAGCGTCGGGGGCGACGGCAGCCGCGGGTCTGGTGACCGCCATTCTGTCCGGCCTGATCATTGGTGCCCTTTCTGGTGCTCCCTACCAGATCTCAGGCCCTACCGGTGCAATGAGCGCGGTGTTGATCCTCATTGCACAGCGCGTGGGAGTAGAAGGCGTCTGGATGACCGGCCTGATGGCCGGCGCCATCGGGGCCCACCTCACCAAACTCGGCATCGGGGCAGATCGACAATCTGCTGGGGGTCCAAACCCCCGCCCATCCGTCCGCAGCCCTCAAATTGCTGGCCTACTTCCAAGGTGGGTTTACCCCAGAATGGACAACCGTCTGGATTGGCCTGCTCGTGGTCGCTGTCATGCTTTTCTGGCCACCCGCGCTCGCCCGCTATCTCCCCAGTTCTCTGGCCGGGATCGTGGCTGCCACCCTGGTGGCGGTCTGGAGCGGCTGGCCTGTGGCCCAGATCGGCGATATCCCGCGTACCATTCTGCTCGACCAGCGGCTGACCTGGGAGACAATCCCGTGGGCACGCGCCCCCGAACTGCTGGTGCCCGCCATCTCGGTCGCTGCGCTCGGCGCGGTCGAATCGCTGCTGTGCGGCGCAGTCGGTTCCAAGATGACCGGCGTCCGGCTGCAGGCCAACCAGGAACTGGTCGCACAAGGGATCGGCAATCTGGTGATCCCTTTTTTTGGGGGAGTCCCCGCCACAGCCGCTATCGCCCGCTCGTCGGTGGGAATCAAATCCGGCGGCCAAACACGGTTGACCAGCATGCTCCACGCCCTGACCTTGCTGGCAGCAGCGCTGTTGCTCGCCCCCGTGATCGCTCAGGTGCCGCTGGCAGCGCTCGCTGGCGTGTTGATGGTCACCGCTGTACGGATGAACGAGTGGAGCGCCATTCGTTTTATGTTCGACCACCACTTCAAAACGGGTATCCTCACCTTTGTGGCCACTTTCGTCGCCACCTCCACGCTCGACCTGACCCAGGCGATCTTGATCGGCGGCATTCTCTCCGCTGGCGTCTTCATCAATCAGGTCGCCAACCTGGAGGTGAGCATACGCACGGTGGACGTCGAACGGATGCGGGAGCGCGGGATGGCGCTGCAGACCGACTGCCGCTTCATCCGGGTTGCCTTTCTCACCGGCCCACTCTTTTTTGCCGCCACCAACACCTTCAACGAAGCCTTTGCCCACGAAGAGGACATCGACACACTGATCCTGTCGATGCGTGCAGTCCCGCTCATCGATCTCTCTGGGATCGAAGCCCTGCATATGCTGCACGACACCCTGGCAGCCAACAGCAAGGTGCTGATGCTGGCCGCTGTCCATCCCAATGTGATGCGCATGTTGGAACGAGCCGGGTTGGACCGACTGATCGGGCCAGAAAATTTTTTCTGGAGTGCAGACCGAGCCATTCTGGCCGCTGAAACACGCCACCTGACACCGCCCCCCAACTGACCTGACCAGCCAAGACAACAACAAAGCAGATTGAGCAGGGAAATCGCCGCCCAAACGTAGCGTACGGACCTTGGATCCTGGTTTACGATCAAAAGAGACGATGTTCTTTCGCCCGTTTCAACCGTGCCGGGTGGGCAGCGCGTGTGTCCCAGATTCTTCGCCGGGGAGAGCCTGCCTGGCAGTTCCGAAAGGAACGCTGCGATGAAATTGCCTGTCGACCGCTGCATTCTGGTAGAAGGTCTGCGCTACTGGTTGGAAGGGGACAACGGCTGGCTTATGAAACAGGAAGGCTGGGATTGCCGGTAGACCTGGCAGAGGAAAGGACAGACCATGCCCACACCGCAACCCTTTGACAGCCCAAACCAGGATCCCTGGCCGATCGATGTGCGTTTTCTCGTGCTGCATTACACGGCGGTCGACCGGGCGCGCACGTTGGAAATTTTTGGAGATCCTGCCCGCAAAGCAGCAGCCCATCTTGTCATCGACAGAGAGGGCACCCTCATCGAGTGCGTTCCCTGCTGGCAGGGAACGGCGCTGCGCGGCTGGCATGCAGGGGTCAGCCGCTGGAATGACGGCGTCACCCAGTGGACGGCGCTCAACGACTGTGCGCTGGGCATCGAGCTGGTCAACTGGAACGGCAACCTCTTCGCCTACAGCGATGCCCAGTATGCAGCCCTGTCGGCCGCAGTGGTCCATCTGCGACAGCACTATCCTGCGCTGCGCCGCGCAGAGGCCATTCTGGGCCACGAGCAGATCGCAGGGTTTCGAGGCAAGGCAGACCCTGGGTGGTGTTTTGACTGGCCCCGTTTCTTCGCAGAAAACTATCCTGGCCAGCCAGCTCCCCAGCGCGTGCCGGTCTGCCCGCCAGCGCTGCGGGCTGCGCTGGCGCGTCTGGGGGAAGTGGCCCCCCCTGACGCAGCAGCCAACGCCTTCTGGGAGCGCGTCAGCCTGGTCATGGAAGCCGCGCTGGCCCACCCCTGACCGATTTGCGATATCTGCTTTTCTGGTCTATTCACGCCAGGCAGCTCAGAACACGCACGCAAGGCGGCGCTCAGGCAGTGACAGCCGCCTGCCGCCTGCCAGGCGGCTGCAAGTTGAAGTAGACGGTGTACACCTCGTCGCGCACCTCGTACAGAGGAATCAGACGGACGGCTTGCTCCTGCCCACGAGTTCGATAGTCCCCCCGCCAGTAGCTCCACTCCCGTTCGTTGTCTGGGACCAGAAACGTGCCGGGGCTGCTCGCTTCTCCGTACAGGGTCAGCCCACTGATGCGGTGGTTCGGGCGGGCCGTGTGGCTGCTGTTGTTTTTACCGCGCACCTGGATCCGTTCCTCACCCGGGTTGAGGCCAGCCAACACCACTGGCCCATCCATGAACCCTACCAGGTTGGGTTCGTCCGGCAGCGGCACTGCCACCACTGTTTTGGGGAAAAGCAGATGGATCCGGTCGTTGTGCCAGATCCGGCGCAGCTCGACATAGCCAGATGGCTCGCTCGCCACCGCGCAGCGTTCGCCGTTGCAGTGAATCGCCACCTCGCTGCTGAGCCACCAGGGCAGGCGCAGGCGCAGCACACACTCGACCGGCTGGCTGGATTGCACCTCCAGGGTGT
>JAPLGY010000042.1 GCA_026389955.1 Caldilinea sp.
CTTGGTACCACCACTTGAGGAAATCGATGCAGACGCGCATGTGGTCGTCGTCGTTGAAGGCGTTGATCACCCAGGGTTGGCCGCCCATGGCGCCGATCACCTTCTTTTCGCCGTCGGGGAAGATAAATTTGGGGTGGGGCACGGCCATGACTTTGCCTTCGAGCTCGGGGGAGATCATAAAGAGGCAGACCGCCAGCCAGTTGAAGGCAGAGAAGACCTTGCCCTGGGTGAAGAGGTCGATCATCGAGCCGATGGTGAAATCTGAATAGCCGGGCGGCATATATTTTGTCAGCGAGCGGAAGTATTCGAGCTGTGCTGCGTTGGCGTCGGTGTTGAGCATGCCAACGACATTGCCGGTGGCCGGGTCCCAGATGTCGCCGCCGGTTGCGTAGACATACGGGTGGTAGGCGCAGGAGAAGAAGTCATATTCCTTGCTGTACTGGGCTGCGGTGCCGTAGAATTCCTGGTCGGGGCGGTTGAAGAACTCAAAGATCGGCTCGTATTCCTGGATGGTCAGTTCTGCAAACTCGTCGTAGGTGGAGGGCAGTTTTGTGCCGTATTTGGCTTCGAACGCCGCCTGTTCTGCGGGGTCTTCGACCAGATCTTTGCGGATGAACAGCCCTTGGGTGTCGGGCATCTGTGGGAAGCCCCAGCGCTGCCCGGAGCCATCCGGGTAGACCTGGTAGGTATTGACCACCAGGCTGGAGAAGGGTTCGAGATCGAGTTCGGGGTTGACGGCATAGACATCGTCGGCTTTGATGATCCAGCCCGGTTCGGCCAGGGCGCCGAGCCACTGGCTGTCGGAGACAATCAGGTTGAACTCTTGGGATTTGGCGGCCAGGGTGGGGGCCACGCGTTGGAAGAGGGCGGCGAAGGGGGCTTCGGTTTTGCGTACGGTGACGTCGTAGCCATATTTTTCCTTCACTGCGGCGGCGAAGGAGGGGAACATTTCGATTGGCAGCTGGCTGGGGGGCCAGCCGGCGATGACGGCCAGGCTCAGTTCGAGGCTTTTGCCGCGCATTTCGTCGCCGACAGTGCCTTGCAGTGGGCTGGCGCCCTCCGCTGCTGGAGCGGCAGTTGGGGCGCCGGACGGCGCACACGCTGCCAGGGCATTGGCGGCAACCGCAGCCGCGCTGAAAGCGGCCATTCCCTTGAGCAGAGAACGGCGTGAGAACGGTTGGGAAGAAATCGTCTCGGACATTTGGGTTCTCCTATGAACGAAGTGGACAGTCCTTTATTGCTCTGCGCCGTTTGACCAAGGTCATCGTCGCGTGGAACACAAATTTACGGAAGACAAACCATGGAAGAACGCGAATTTGGAATATAAAAATTGGGGGCGTTGGGACAACGCCCCCAGATACTTTGCTACAGTGCGGTGTACCCGCCGTCGATCAGGATTGTCTCGCCGGTGATCAGGTCGGAGGCCGACGAGGCGAGGAAAAGAATCAGGTCGGCCACTTCGACGGGCTGGCCGAAGCGCCGCAGCGGGATTTTGGCCAGCATCGGCTCGGCCTTGGCTGGGTCTCCCCAGACCTGTGTGCCCATGGGGGTGAGGATGACGGTAGGCGCGACCGCGTTCACCTGGAGGTTGTGTGGCCCCCATTCGAGCGCCATGACCTTGGTCAGCATGTTGAGCCCGCCCTTGGAGGCTGCATAGGCCGCGTGGCTGTCGAGGGCGATCACACCGGCCTGGGAGGAGACATTGATGATCTTGCCGCTGCGCTGTGCGATCATTGCCGGAGCAAGCGCCTGGGCCAGCAGATAGGGTGCACGCAGGTTGACCGCCAACGTCTCTTCCCAGTCTGCCAGATTGGCTTCCAAGATGGGAGCAACCCGGGCGATTCCAGCGTTGTTGACGAGGATGTCGACGGTTCCAAAGGCGGCCAGCGCCGCCTGAGCAGCATGCACGGGGCCGTCGACGCTGCGCATATCCGCCTCGAGGACGATGCAGCGTCGCCCTGTGGCCTCGATCTGGGCGGCAGTAGACTGGAGTCCGGCGAGATCGCGACCGACAATGGCTACGTCGGCGCCAGCCTGAGCCAATACAACTGCCGTCTCGGCACCGATCCCTTTTGACCCACCGGTCACCAACGCGCGTTTGCCGGTGACTGCGAAACGTTCAAGCGGATTGGTCATCTCTTCACCTCTTGGAGCTTGTTGGTATACGCGCTGTGTGAAGTTTACCTGCTGTGAACTCTGGAGGGAACAAACCTTTTTCTGGTGAGGCATTCCTGCCTACGTCGATGGAACCCTCACATCGGTCGGCCAAGTTGTTTGGGGGCCAGATACAGTGCAGGGGTCAAAACAGCGCTGTCCGATCCACCATTCAAGCGAACAATGTTGCCGAGCAAGCAGGTTTTTTTACACAGACAAGTGCTAGAATAGCACAGTCTGCTCCAGCTGTCAACTAAATTTGGAATGTAAAAGTCCTGACAGGGAGCGTCTCCGCTGGCATATTTACGTATCTTGTGGTATTTTTTTGAAAAATCTACCCATTGCCAAATTAAAATACCCATTGGCACCAAACTATGCCTTCGAATACAACGATGGCGAAAGCATCAAGAGGGCGTCCCAAAACGACGGATCGCAAACAAATCATCACGGTGGCGATGCAGGCGTACTGGCGCGAAGACGTTGAAAGCGTCTCGTTGAATGAGATTTGTCGGCGCGCTGAAGTCGCTAAGCCAGGTCTTTACCGTGAATTCGGTAATGAAGACGGGTTGCTGAAAGCTGTCCTGGTGGCTTATCCGCAACAGGTGCTTGCAACGGTATACCAGAGGATTGCTACTGATGCGCCGTTTCGCGCGACACACGATGGTCTCGTGTCCATCGTGACAAGGAGCGGTGATACGCCATTTTT
>JAPLGY010000200.1 GCA_026389955.1 Caldilinea sp.
TGATCCCCAACCTGCCCGAGGGCTGCTGCGTGGAAGTCCCCTGTCTGGTGGACGCCAGCGGCATCCAGCCCACCCACGTCGGGGTGCTCCCCCCCCAGCTGGCAGCCCTCAACCGCACCAACATCAACGTGCAGAGCCTGATCGTCGAGGCTGCGCTGAGCGGCGACACCGACGCAGTCTACCATGCCGTGATGCTCGACCCCCTGACCTCCGCTGTCTGCACCCTGCCCCAAATCCATGCCCTGGTGGCCGAGCTGCTCGAAGCACAAGCCCAGTGGCTGCCCCAGTTCTAACTCTCTGAGGAAAAGACCCATGCCCAAAATTACCTTTATCGGCGCCGGCAGTTTTGGCTTTACCCGCACCCTGGTGCGCGATCTCTTGACCTTCCCTCTGTTGGAAGGATCCCAGATCACCCTGATGGACATCCACGCCGATCGGCTGGAATGGTCCCGGCGCGCCGTGCAGCGCATCGTCGACGAAGGCCACTACCCAGCTACCGTCGTCACCACCCTCGACCGGGTCGAAGCGTTGCGCGGGGCAGACTATGTGATCGTCACCATCCTGGCCGGCGCCACCGAAGTCTGGCGCCACGATATCGAGATCCCTGCACGCTATGGCGTCGACATGAATGTGGGCGACACCCGCAGCGTCTCTGGCATCTTTCGCGCGCTGCGCACCATCCCAGTCATGGTCGACATCGCCCGCGATATGGAACGGCTCTGCCCGCGCGCGCTGCTGCTCAACTACACCAATCCGATGGCGATGCTCTGCCGTGCCATCGACCGAACTACCTCGATCGCCGTCACCGGACTCTGCCACAGTGTGCAGGGCACCGCCGAAATGCTGGCACGCTGGATCGGCGCGCCGATGAACGAAATCAGCTACACCTGCGCCGGGATCAACCACATGGCATGGTACCTCCGCTACGAGTGGAATGGACAGGACGCCTATCCCCTGATCCGCAAGGCGATCACCGAACAGCCTGAAGTGTACAACGAAGAACAGGTCCGCAACGAGATGTTCCTGGCCTTCGACCACTATGTCACCGAGTCGAGCGGACACAACTCGGAGTACAGCTGGTGGTTCCGCAAACGCCCCGACCTGATCGAACGCTACTGCACCCACGGCACCGGCTGGAACCCCGGCGAACACGCCTACATCCTCAAACATTACCAAGAACGCGAGCAGACCTGGCAGGGCGAAATCCAGAAATGGCTGGACAACCCGGAAGCACTCAACCTGAAACGCGGCCACGAGTACGCAGCCTACATCATCAATGCGCTGGAGGGCGGTGAACCCTTTACCTTCAACGGCAATATGCCCAACCACAACCTGGTCGACAACCTGCCCCAGAATGCCTGCGTCGAAATCCCGGTCTGGGCCAGCCGCAAAGGGCTCGAAGCAGTCGCAGTCGGAGCGCTGCCGCCGCAGTGCGCGATGTTGACCCACCTCAGTGCCCAGATCGAAGAGATGGCAGTCGAGGCCGCACTGACCGGCAACCGCCGGCTTGTCTACCAGGCGGTGGCAAACGACCCGCTCAGCGCAGCCGTTCTCTCGCTGGCCGAAATCCAGCAGATGGTCGACGAACTCTTTGCGGTCAACCAACCCCATCTGCCGCAGTTTTGACCGGTCTCCTGGACCGGTGAAAAGGAGCCATCATGACTCGGCAAGTTTCTCCGCAAGGGCTCTCCTGGTTTCAGGATGCCCGCTTTGGCATGTTTGTCCACTGGGGCCTCTACAGCATCCTCGGCAAGCAGGAGTGGGTGATGCACACCGACCGCATTCCTGTGCCAGAATACGAGAAGCTGGCCTCACAGTTCAACCCGACAAAGTTCGACGCTGATGCCTGGATACGCACTGCAGCAGATGCCGGACAAAAGTACATCGTTGTCACCAGCCGCCACCACGACGGCTTCAGCATGTACGACACAGCACTCAGCGATTACAAAGTCACAAACACCCCCTTCCGCCGCGACCCAATCGCCGAACTGGCCGAGGCCTGCTCCCGCCATGGGATCAAGCTGGGGTTCTATGTCTCCCTGCTCGACTGGCACCACCCAGCCTACCGTTTTCGCGCCGAAAGTGGGCTGGCCTGGGCCGACTACCTAGTGTTCCTGCACGGCCAGGTGCACGAGCTCTGCACCCAGTACGGGGAACTGGCCGTGCTCTGGTTTGACGGGGATTGGCCCCATGCGGCCCTCCACGAAGACAATGCCTACTTCCTGGCCGGCGGCTCCTTCGAATACCCCACCCTCTACGACATGATCCACGAGTTGCAACCCCACGCGGTGGTCGAGAACAACCGCCACGTCGAACCTTTGCCCGGCGAAGATCTGCAAGGCTTCGAACAGGATCTGCCCGGCGAAAACACGGCTGGCTTCAACACAACGACGATCTACGGATTGCCCATTCAGATCTGTATGACCCTCAACGACCACTGGGGCTGGAACCGCCACGACCGCAACACAAAATCCGCGCAGCGGCTGGTGCATCTGCTGGCCAAGTCAGCCAGCGTCGGCGGCAACCTGCTGCTCAACGTCGGCCCAACACCCGAAGGCGAAATTCCAGCACTCCACCAGGAGCGACTGCGCGAGGTCGGTCGCTGGCTGGCGCACAACGGCGCAGGGATCTACGGCAGCCGCGCAGGCACACTCCCCCCTCCCCGCGGCTGCGTCTGCACCCGCAGAGGTGACCACCATTTTGTCCATGTGCTCGACAATATCAGTGACTGTATCCAGCTTTCCGACGTGCCAGAGCCCCTGCAGCAGGCCCGTCTGGTGGCGTCCAATACGCCCCTGGAGCGGGACCCCCTCCCCCCAGACAGGATGAGCCTCTACCTTCCCCCAGACAGACGAGATCCCTATGCGACCGTGGTCGAACTGTTCTGACAACAGAGCACTCTGACAGCAGGCGGGGGAGCTCAGCGCGGCTCCTCCGCCACCTCCAACGGCACCTCCAACCGTTGCCCATCCCGCACCACCGTCAGCGTGACCGTCTCCCCGACCTGCGCATTGGTTTCCAGATAGGTCTCCAGTTCCGCCACCGAAGCAACCGGCTCGCCATCGACTGCGACGAGAATGTCTCCCCCCGTGTACACACGCTGGTTGCCAATCACTTCCTGGCGCTGCGCCGCACGAATTCCATGCTCCACCAACGGAGAAGCTGCGTAGATCTGAACAAGCAGCAGCCCTTCACGCACCGGCAATTTCAACACTTCTGCCAGCCCAGGGGTGAGGTTGTAGGCGTACCGAATCCCCAGCCAGGGGTGACGATAGCGGCCCAAGGACAGCAGGTCGGGCAACAGCCGTTTGATCGTGTCCACCGGCACCGCAAAGCCCACCCCTGTGTTGGTCCCGGTCGGGCTGAAGATGGCAGTCGTGATCCCGATCACCCGGCCGCTGCTGTCGAGCAGCGGCCCCCCAGAGTTGCCGCTGTTGATGGCAGCGTCGGTCTGGATGATTCCGTTGATTGTCCGGTTGTCCGAGCCGGCCAGCGTGCGGTTGAGCGCACTGATCACCCCCGTGGTCAACGTTCGTTCAAACTGACCGAACGGGTTCCCAATCGCAATCGCCCATTGGCCGACACGCAGGTCGCTCGACGAACCGAACACCACCGGCTGCAACAACCCAGGATCCAGTTCCACCTTCAAGACCGCAATGTCGTTGCGCGGGTCCACACCGATGACCTCGGCCGCTGCCGCCAAAGCGTCCCCAAAGTTGACTTCGATCGACTCGACCCCCTCGATCACATGGTAGTTGGTCAGGATATGGCCTTCTTGGTCGAGCACAAAGCCGGAACCCGCCCCCTCCTGGGGCACCACGTTGAAAAAAAAATCCCGGCGCAGCGTGCGCGTCGTGATGCTCACCACAGAAGGCGCCACCGTCTCATAGACACGCACCACCCGCAGCTCAAAAAAATCAAGCCCCGCCGCGTCGATCCAGGCAGGCGAAGAGGCAGCGGGCAGCGAGAGATCAGGCGGCGGGACAACCGTCGGGACAACCGTCGGCTGCCGAGCTGGCTCAGCAGCCGGGGTGGCCAACAACAGCCAGGGTTGTGGCGTGCAGCCCGCCACACCGACTCCAGCCAAAAGCAGCCACACCCAAAGCCAACAACGCCCTCCACTCCTCCCGAATGGTTTCATCGGTTTAGCGGCAGCCCCCCCCTCTTTTCACAGATGGAGGAAGCCACATTCCTCCCTTCACAGTACAATTGTTCACATGGACAAAGATGCCATCCCTGTTTGTGTCGGCTCCCCCCAAGTCTGCACCCCGCTTCAAACGCGTCCGCTTGCGCCGCCACTC
>JAPLGY010000673.1 GCA_026389955.1 Caldilinea sp.
TCGTAGCTGCTGCCCGGGATCTGCAGCCGCTGCCCGACCCAGAGCAGGTTGGGGTTGGCGATGCCGTTGTAGGCAGCCAGCTCCTGTTGCGACAAGCCGTAGCGGTGGGCCACGGTCGACAGGTTCTCGCCCCTGGCCACCACATGCACAAGCTCTTGTGCCCAGGCGGAGGGCACTGGCCCCCACCAGACCCCCACGGCCAGCCCTGCCGCCAGCGCCGCCAGCCGCACACCGGCACGCGCCCACAGCCATTTGGCCCACAGCCATTCTGTCAGGAGAGTGGACAGACCAAAACCTGGCCCGTCCGAGTGTTTGTTCGGGTGTTGCATGGTATCCTTTCGATTCACTGACCTGGCCCTCCCCCAAGGTAGGTCGGGTGGGATTCGAACCCACAAGAGGTTTCCCCCGGCGGATTTTAAGTCCGCTGCGTCTGCCTTTCCGCCACCGACCCGCACACGCTCTTGGCAAAATTAGACTGAATTTCAGATCCCCCCTATGATATGCGGAGGAGTGCTTTTTGTGGATCTTTCACAATGTACAGCATACATGGCTCTCCGTCAATCTACAAAATTTTTTCCTGGCTTTTGCCAGGGCTGGCGTTCTGTCAAGGGGCTGCTGCGTATGAACGAATGGATCTCTGACGACGTCCCCCCGGCGCTGGCTGTCTTTGCTGGCCACCGTTCGGTGCGGTTTTTTCGCCCAGAGCCGCTGGCTGCGGGCGACCTGGATTGGATCGTGGAGGCTGGCCGGCGTGCACCGACCGATGCCCAGGGGCATATGTATGCGCTGCTGCGCATCACCGACACTGCTTTGCGCGACCGCCTGGCGACGCTCTGCGCCAACCAGCAGCATATCCGCGAGGCAGCCGAGTTTTTTGTTGTCTGTCTGGATGTTTACCGGCTGCAGCGGCTGGTTGCGCTGCGCGGGGGCGAGTGGGGCATGCGCGAGCGCATTTCACTGCTCTACGGGGCCACCGACGCCACGATGGTGGCCCAGAACATGGTGGTGGCTGCAGAGGCGCTCGGCTATGGCACCTGTTATATCGGGGCTGTGCAGAACAACACCGGGCTCATTGCCGCTGCGCTGAAGCTGCCGGAAGGGGTGCTGCCGCTCTATGGCCTTTGTATCGGGGTGATCGACCCGGTGCACTACCCACCGACGGTCAAGCCGCGCCTTCCGCGCGAGCTCTGTTTTTTCGAGAACAGCTACCCGGCCGGGTTTACCGACGACCAGCTCCAGGGCGGCTACGCGGCGATGAGCCCCAAACGGGACTGGTACGAGAGCCTGAGCCTTTATTTTGCCAAGGGGGGGACCATGGAAAAGCGGGAGCCCGTCATGGCGCATGCCTGGCAGCAGCAGGGGCTGGACCCGGGCTGAGCCGATATGCATTTTGACGCGCTTTCCCTGGCCTGTGCTGTCGCCGAGCTGCAGCGCACGTTGGCTGCCGGCCGCATCCAGCAGCTGCTGCGGGTCGACAGCCAGACCTTCGGCTTGGAGATCTACACGCCTGGCACGCGCCACCAGCTGTTGGTGGCACTGCATCCGGGCCAGGCGCGGCTCCAGACCGTCTCCTACAAGCTGCGGCGCGGGGCAGATCCCGATACCCCGCTGCTGCTGCTGCTGCGCAAATATGGGCGGGGCGCGCAGCTGGCCGGGATCGAGCAGCCTGACCCCCGCGAACGGCTGGTCAGGCTGGCGTTGGCCCACCCGGAACATGGCGCCACGACCCTGGTTTTGGAGCTGATCGGCCACCGGCCCAATGCGTTGTTGCTCAACCCAGCGGGCCGGATTTTGGAGTGTCTGCACCATCAGACGGAGCGGGCCGACCGGCTGCTGCAGCCCGGGCGCACCTATGTGCCGCCTGCTCCCCCGGCTGGGCTTTCTCCCTTCGACGACGGCAGCGAGACCTATTTTGCCCGGCTGGCTGCGCAGCTCGAACAGCCAGGAGCCCTTTGGAAGGCGCTGGTTGCTGGGGTGGCGGGTCTGAGCCCGACCGCCGCGCGCGAGATTGCCTGGCGGGTGCACGGCGACGCCGGGGCGGCCGCGGCCGGCACCCCGCTGTTGGCCGTGGCCCAGGCGCTGCAGGAGCTCTGGGCACCCCTGCACACCGCCGAATGGTGCCCCGGCACGGTCGAGGAGGCCGGGAAGGTCGTCGGCTTTGCCGCCTATCCGCTTCATTTTCGCGGCGCTTTTGTCCGCCAGCCGACGCTGAGCGCTGCGTTGGAGCGCTTTTACGGGCACCAGGCGGAACGCCTGCAGCCGGATCCGTACGCTGCGCTGCGCGGCCAGGTCCTGGCGCAGCTGAACCGTGCCCGCAGCCAGTTGGAGCGCCGGCTGGCTGCGCTGGCGGGGGACGAACCGCCACCTGGCGCAGCCGCAGAGCTGCGCACCCAGGCCAGCTGGCTGCTGGCCCTGGCAACCCAGCTGGAGGCTGGCCAGTCTGCATTGGTCGTCGATCTAGGAGATCGACTGCTCACCGTGCCGGTCGATCCGCGGCGGCCGGCGGTCGAGCAGGCAGAGGCAATGTTTGCCCGGGCCACGCGGCTGGACCGGGCGGCGACGATCATCCCGCAGCGCCGCGCCCAGCTGCAGGCAGAGCAGGAATGGCTTGCTCAGCTGGCGCTCGACGCCCAGCGGGCAGCCAGCCAGCCAGAGCTGGCCGCCGTGTTCGCCGAGCTGCGCGCTGCCGGGCTGTTGCGAGGAACGGCCCGGCAGCCGAGTGCCCCTCGCAGCCCGACTGGCGGGCCGTTGCGTCTGCGAACCCCGAGCGGCCTCGAGATCCTGGTCGGGCGCAACGCCCGCCAGAACGAACAGGTGACCTTCCATCTGGCCCATCCTGCCGACCTCTGGCTGCATGTGCGCGGCGCGCCCGGCGCACATGTGGTCGTGCGCAGCGCCGGACGGCCGGTCGAAGAGACAGACCTGCGGCGGGCAGCCCAGCTGGCTGCCTACCATTCTAGCCTGCGCGACGAGCGCCAGGTCGACGTGATGGTGGCCCAGCGGCGTTGGGTGAGCCGCGCCCCAGGCGGGCGAACCGGGCAGGTGGTGGTGGAACGGGAGCAGGTGCTGCGGGTCCCGGGAACGCTGCCGCCCGATCTGAGCAGCGAACAAGATGGCGGTAGTGCCCGCCAGTAGGCCCTTCTGCACAAGCTCAAAAATCGATTTGAACCTCGCCCCGCCGTTGGGGGGCCTTTTCGGGGGCGCCTTCTGGGGACGACGTGGCCGGCGCTTCGTCGATCAGGGTGTCGAGCAAGGATCGCAAGGCCAGCAGCCCTTCGCGACGGGCCGCGTAGGCATGCGTCCAAAACGCCTCTGGGAGCCCCAGATCGTTGTGGCGCAGCTCTTCGACGAGGCCGGTGGCGCCGTCGAGCACCCACAAAAGCGCGTTAAAAGCGCTTTCTCGGGCAGCAGCCGGCCGCCGGCCAGGCCGGGCGGAGGAGGGGCGGTACGCCCGTCGACGCCCAGCCTCGCGGGCACTCTTCGCCTCTTCTGCGGCCGGCTTCTCTGCGGCCGGCTTCTCTGCAGCCAGCTTCTCTGCGGCCGGCTTCTCTGCGGCCGGCTTCTCTGCGGCCGGCTTCTCTGCGGCCGGCTTCTCTGCGGCCGGCTGGGGAGCGTTCTCGTGGTCAACCATGGGTTGGCTCCTGGGACGGCTGGCAGACCGTCACCCGCATCACCTTGTAATCGACAGCGCCAAACCGATACTTGTACTCCTCGTCCCCCTGCATAAAATCGAAGACCCTGCAGCCGGCTGCGATCGCATACTGGATGGTGTAGCTGAGCAGCACCCAGCCTGGGCTGAGCTGAGCATGCAGATCGGGGTCGTAGCCCGAATTGTACAGCCAAAAACGGCGGTCGTACTCAAAGGCGAACAGGGTGGCAGCCTTGACACCGTCCAGGGTCAAAAAGAAGAGGCGCAGGGTGCCTGCCTCCTGCATGCGGCGTGCGATCGCCAGAAAAAAGCGGTGCATTGGTGGGGTCATGAAATCGGCTTTGTCCGCTCGGCTGGCGCGCTGCAAAGCGACAAAGTCGTCGATCTCTGCTTCCAGCGACTGCCCGGCACCAACATAGTAGAAATCGCAGCGGGTCTCACGTTCGGCGCGGCGCTGTTTGCGCCGGAGTTCGTGCCGCTGTTTCTTGTCGAGCTGGTCTTGCAGATACGCTTCGTAGCGCAGCGGCAAATGGAACTGCGGCGCAGTGTCTTCCTGGGTCACCTCGGCCCGCAGGCCGCTGGCCGCAGCCAGCTCGGGCAGGGTTTGATAGGTGGTACTGGCTTCTGGCAGATTGCACAGCACCCAGCTTTCCCAGGGGGGGGCCTCCGGGCTCTGCAGCCAGGCCAGCAGCGACGTGTAGACCGCTTCTTCCCACCCCTTGGCAGCGATGAGGTCCAGATAATCGCTGACCTCCACACAGCCGACCAGGTTGAATTGCCGCCTGCCGCCGGCCAGGGTGTGCAGAAACAGCGGGGCAATGCCGACCAGCTGCGCGCTGCGCGGACAGCGCAACGCAACGATCCAAAGATCCCCCTGGCCCAGAGCTTCCCACCAGGTGGTCTGCCACTCGTAGGTCAGAAAAATTGAATTGAACCGGCTGCGGCGCACCAGCGCATTCCATTCGGGCTCGAGGGCACGAAATCCAGCTGTGCCCGACGGGGGGCCGTAAACCGTCCACACCAGGGGCGGGGCAGCTGGCTGGGCCATCGATTGAGCTGCTTCAGATCGCTCCTGAAGCAGGCACTCATTGTTCATTAAAACCTCCGAACTGCCTCCGCCTGGAGGGAGGGATGGGAGATACGCTTGATATCTGTTGAGACGCGTGGCAGTGGACTGTCGCGTTTTTTCGGCAGCTTTGCCCTTGCAAAGTATAGTGGAGGCTGGCGCGCAGCACAAGTAAGCCAGCACACAGGGTGCAGCCTGGCGAATGCCGACAGGCGCAGTGTTTTGTCAAGCGTCATTTGATAGTGTTTTTTGCAGAATCTTCTGACTTTAGGGGCAAGCGTATTCATCACTTCAGGCTTGACAAAACACCAGTACAGGGGGGGCTGAAACAAGCAAACAGTCTGGCTGACGCCACACCTCCTGGCTTTGCCTCTGGGCCATACAGAGGGAGGGGACCACCGCAGAAACCGAGTTTCTGGGAGAAACTCGGTTTCTTGAGCATCCGCTTTCTGCCGACGCGTGGCAGTTCTAAAGTCATGCGCCCCGATGGGGCGAAAACGCCAGACTCAGGCGGCGGTGTGTGTGGAACAATGCTGTTCTAGCTCCGCTTGGGGCGCAGCAGCCAGGCCAGAAGGATCGAGAGGGCGATGCCGCCGACAAGGATACCGACAAAGCTGAGCAGATCGCGAAACGGCCGGTTCAGCAGCTGTTCGAGCGGTGTCAGGGAGGTCGGCTCGTCGGTGGAGGATCTGAGGCTGGCCTGCGGGTTTGCATCGCCTACCCTTTCGACCTCCGGGTCTCCAGATGGTTGTTCTCCGGCGGCTGCGGTCAGGCTGGGGGTCAATGTGACGGCGGCTGTGAGGGTCGGCATCGGTGTCGCGGAGGGGAGGGGTGTCGCGGTCGGCATCGGCGTGGCAGTCGGCACCGGCGTGTCGGTCGGCGGGGAAGTCGGCAGCGGGGTCGGCGTCGGCGGATAGCAGACGGTCAGCACAACTTTGTCCAGGTATTGCCAGGTGCGCAGCCCATTGTCGTCGTTGAAGGTGTTGAAGTAGAGCACCAGCGGCCGGCCGATGAAGCCGGTCAAGTCGACTGTCGACTGTTGCCAGGCGCTGCCGTTGAGCCGTTTGCGGTACAGGATGCCGGCAGTGGAATTGTCGAGGTTGAGCAGGATCACCTCCTGGCGGTCGACGGCCACGCCGCTGGGCAGGGTCTCGAGCGTGCCTTCTTCGCTCCGGTCGAAACGCCACCAGCTCAGCGAAGCAGAACCGGCCATCGGCGAGATCTGGAAGGGTTGGCGAATGGACGAATAGGTCTTCTGGTTGGGAAGTGCGGGGATTGCGCCGGGGTCGAGGCCCAGCCGGACAGCCCGCAACCCGTCGTATTTGGGGGTGCCGACATAGGAGGGAGGCACCGGCGCAGGGCCGAGGATCCAGTAGGCGCTCTCCTCGAAGCTGCCGTTAAGAATGCCGTCGGTCACACAACCGACCGGCAGCGGGGTCGGCGTCGGCGTCGGCGGTGTCGTCGGCACCGCCGACGGCGTGGCGATCGGGGTCAGCGGAGCGAGCAAAAGTTCCAGCGTGTAGTTGGCGGGCGCCACGGCCACCAGCGTGATCAGGTAGTCCTGGCTGATCGGCGAGGTGAATTGAAACTCGCGCAGCGAGTTGCTCAGATCCTTGTAAAGAACCGAATCTGTCAGCCCCAACAGTTGAAAATTGACCTGGTTGGGCGGGTTGGAACTCAGCAGCAGCCGGACAGAATAGCTGGCGGGTGCGTTGAAAAAATACTGGCGCGGGGTGCTGGGGGCAATTCCGTCGCTGCGCACCTGGGTGCCGCCGCCGGCCGGGAAGGAGATCCTTTCTGCCTGGGGGGTGTTGAGCGTCACCTCCAGTCTGAACTGGGTGCTCCCCGAAGGCGAAGAAACGACCAAAAGGTAGTCCTGGGTGACCGGCAGCGCAGCCGACCAGTCGCGTTGGGAGTCGTTGCTCGCTTTGTAGGTGTTCCCGTCGGCGGTGCCGATCAGCGCAAAGTCGGCCGTGCCCAGGGTCGAGGAGAGCAGGACACGCAGCGTCTGGCCAGCCGAACCTGCCAGCCAGTAGCGCGCCTCTTTCTCGGGCCCTGCGCTGCTGTTGACCACCTGGGTGTTCCCGGCGCTCAACAGCCGTTCGGCGTCGAGCACCACTGTCAGAGTGAAGGCCACCCCCCTCTGGCCGGCGGTGACCGCCACAACATAGTCTTGTGTTTCGGGCAGCGTCCCACTCCAAGGGGCGCTGTTCATGGTTTTGTAGACAGCGCCGGTGTTGCGGCCGCGCACTTCAAACTGGGCCCGATTCCCTTCTGCGCTGATCCGGATGGCGATCGCCTTGTCGACCGTGCCGTAAAAACTGTATTCGAGTTTCTGGTTGGGTTCGGCGTACCCGTTGATCCGGGCGATCTGGTTGTTGAAAGACAGGGGGGTTTCTACAGCGGGCACCGCCGCTGGTGCAGCAGCCAAAAGCGGAGAGGGGAGGCCCGGCAGCAGCGCCCACAACCACACGGACAACCATACAGACCACCTGCGCTGGACCATCTGCCCTGTTCTCGTCAGACGAGTTGGGCCAAAAATACCCATCCCTCTTTGTAACATCGATTCTCCTGCCCGGCGCATGGTGTTGTGAGACAACGGCAGCCAACATGTCTAGGCCAATCCATTTTGCTCTCTTTGCAAAATTGTAACATAATCAAATATGGCAAGCAAACTGGCAGGATTCGCTCCCAGATCCCCTTTGTCGGTGAAAATGCACCTTGTTGCAGTGGACAGTTTCCGTTTTATGCAAAGTAATGCTACCATACCATCGGAATGTGGGCTCCTGTGAGCAAGAGAGGTGTGGAGGAACGGTTGTATGCAAGAGGAAATTCAACAGTATCTGTTGTTGCTTGCCGCAGAGGCAGATGCTTCCGAGAACACGATCTCTGCCTATCGCAACGATTTGGGCCAGCTTGCCCTTTTTCTGCGCCACTATCAGCGTGCGGATGGGCAGCCTGTGACAGGGTGGCAGGATGTGACAGCGGCTGTGGCGCAGGACTATGTGTTTGCGTTGCGTTCACGCGGCTATGCATCGTCGACAGTGGCGCGCAAGGTGGCTGCGGTCAAAAGTTTTTTTGATTTTTTGACCGAGCAAGGTTGGATTGTCGACGACCCAGCAGCCCTGCTGGAGTCGCCCAAGGTCAAAAAGCAGCTTCCCCGCACAATTTCGTACGAGGAGATCGAGCGGCTGCTGGCGGCCCCCCGGCGACAGCTGTCGTCGCAGACGATCCGCGACAGCGCGCTGCTGGAAACGCTCTATGCCACCGGAGTGCGTGTCAGTGAACTGGTCAATCTGGACCTGGGGGATCTGGACAAGGTGACCGGCCAGCTGGTCTGTGGGGCGAGCGGCAAGCGCCGCCGTGTGGCGCAGCTCAACCCGGATGTGCAGGAATCGCTCTACCGGTACCTGGCCGAGGGGCGGCCAGCCCTGGTTGTGCACGCCGACGAGCCGGCACTTTTTCTCAACCACCGCGGACAGCGTCTGACCCGTCAGGGGCTCTGGCTGATCATCAAGCGCTACGTCAAAGAAATTGGCATCCGGGGCCCGGTGACACCCCACACGCTGCGCCACAGCTTCGCAACCCATCTGTTGAACAGCGGGGCTGGGCTGCGCGAGGTGCAAAAACGGCTTGGCCACGCCAGCCTGAGCACCACCCAGGTCTACAAACAGATGAACGACGAAGCTGGCGTGTCGCTGGTGATCGACGGAAAACCGGTTCAACTGGATGCAGATTGATCTCAGCGGCCACGTGGCGGTGGTCAGTGGGGCCAGCCGTCCAGCAGGAATCGGCGCCGCGATCGCCCGCAGGCTGGCTGGCGCCGGCGCCGACCTGCTGGTGACCAGCTTCCCACCCTACGACCAGCAGATCTCCCGGCTGGGTGGCTCTCCCCACGCAGCCGACGAGCTGGTCGACGAATTGCGCCAGTTGGGCGTCCGAGCGGCCGGCTGGGTGGCGGATCTGAGCCAGCCCGAAGCCCCCGAAGCCATCCTGGCCGCCGCCCACCGCTGGCTGGGCCCCCCTTCGATTTTGATCAACAACGCCTGTCATTCAGAAGCTGGCGGGCTCGACGAGGTGGACGCCAGCCAGCTGGACCGCCACTATGCCGTCAACGTGCGTGGGACGGTGCTGATGTGCCAGGCCTTTGTCCGTCAGTGGCAGCGCAGACGCGGGGGACGCATCATCAGCCTGACCTCCGGCCAAGGGGCGGGGCCCATGGTTGGGGAACTGGCCTACGTTGTGACCAAAGCCGCAGTCGATGCCCTGACCGTCACGCTGGCCAAAGAGCTGGCTGGCCGTGGGATTACCGTCAATGCGGTCGACCCCGGTGCCACCGACACAGGGTGGATGAGCGCTGCGCTCTGCCACGCAGTGGCCGGCGAAACCTATTTGCACCGCGTGGGCGAGCCTGACGACGCAGCCCGCCTGGTCTGTTTTCTCGCCTCCGAACAGGCCGAGTGGATAACAGGGCAGATACTCCGCTCGCGCGGCGGGGGCTGACAGGGGCTGGTTCAAGACAAAGAGGGCCGGACCCGGCGGAGATGGCGCTGCTGCCAGAGCCCTTCTGCCGTGTAGATCCCCAGCGCCAGCCAGATGATGGCAAAGCCGAGCAGCCGTGTCTGGCTGAATGGCTCGCGAAAGATGAGCAGACCCACCAGAAACTGCAAGGTGGGGGCAATGTACTGCAAAATACCCAACAACGAAAGCCGGATCAGACGGGCTGCCGAGGCAAACCAGACCAGCGGCAGGACGGTGACAGCCCCCGCTGCGACCAGCAGCAGCGTCGTGCCCCAGCCGTACTGCACCAGGCTGTCAAAGCCGCTCAGCTCCCGATAGAGCAGCAGCGCCAGCGCCGGCAGCAGAACGGTGCCGGTCTCTACGGCCAGCCCTTGGGCCGAATGCAGCCTGCCCTGTTTTTTGAGCAGACCGTAGAAGCCAAAGGTGAACGCCAGCACCAATGCAATCCAGGGCAGCTGGCCGTAGGTGACCGTCAAAAAGAGCACCCCAGCAGCGGCGGCGGCGATGGCCAGCCACTGGCCTGGGCGCAGCTGCTCGCGCAGCACGACCACCCCCAGCAGCACGCTGACCAACGGGTTGATAAAATACCCAAGGCTGCTTTCGATCACAAAACCGGCGTTGACCGCCCAGATGTAGGTGTACCAGTTGACGGCCAGCACAACCCCTGCGGTCGCATACAAAGAGATTGTGCGCGGGGAGCGCAGGGCAGGCTTCAGCCACTGCCATTCGCGGCGGACGGTGAGCAGGAAGACCAAAAAGGCCAGAGACCAGATGGCCCGGTGGGCCAGAATATCGATCGCCGGCACGGCTGCCAACAGCCGAAAATAGAGGGGGATGCTTCCCCACAAAATATAGCAGCCGGCCGCAAACCAGATGCCCCGCTGTTCGTCGCTGCGCATTGTCATCGCTTTCGTGGGTGCGTACGGCCAAGGAGGGCCGAACGTCGGGTTGGTGGGTGAGAGACGAGCTGGTTCAGCCGCGCCAGGCGATCACCGCCAGCAGCAGCCAGCCGACAATCCAGGCAACACCGCCGATCGGGGGGATGGCCCCCAGCCAGCGCTGGCCGGTGAAAGCCATCCCAAACAGGCTGCCTGAAAAAAGGAGGATGCCCGCTACAAACAGCCAGCCGCTCCAGACCGGCAGGCTGCTGGTTGGCCAGCGGCCCAGAGCCAGCACCACCACAAAAAGGGCCAGCACATGATAGAACATGTAGCTGACGCCTGTCTGGTAGCTGGCCAGCAGCCGCTCGTCGATGCGGCCACGCAGCGCATGCGCGCCGAATGCGCCCAGCCCCACAGCCGCCCCGCCCAGCAGGGCGGCCACCACAAAAAAGAATCGTTCCACAACCCCTCCCGT
>JAPLGY010000011.1 GCA_026389955.1 Caldilinea sp.
TGTACCAAACGGTTGGCTCTGTTGAATTGAAGTACCGATCTAAATCGATGGCTTGGTAGTTGCCGGGAAAACAAGTTGCATTCGTGTGTTGTGTTGTCTGTATGGTTGTCATGGACATAGAAAGTATTATGAAAATAGTATTTACATCGCCTCATTGTTCAATTCGTCAAAGTAAGCGTTCGGTCCTGATCCGTCGGATATTGCTGGCCACGATGTTGCTTGCTCTGCTGGTGGGGGTGCTGCCTCCGTCGACGGCAGCGGCAGTGTTTTACCCGCCATCCGTGGAGGAGGCTGTATCGCCCCCTGCTCGCTCCATGCAGAGCGCAACCCGCAGCAAAGTGGATGCCGACATCGACCAGGTCCCGACGGCCATGCCAAAGGCGGCGGATGGCGGCCAGCCTGGGGTGTCGAACGTCGCCAACTTTGCAGCGGTGCCGATCAGCGGGCAGGTTTTCCGTGATTTCAACCATGATGGTCTGTTGACCGCCGACGGGGTCACGACAGACACAGGCGTCGGTGATGTGCTGATCAGCTTTTATGGATCGGGCGGCCAAGCGTGTGGCAGCACCACCAGCAACAGCACGGGTTCCTACAGTTTTACGCCAAGCTGTGACGGCCCCTGGCGGGTGGCGTTCAGCAATCTGCCCAGTGACTATGAACCCACCGCACATGGTGCCAACAATGGTACCAGCACGCAGTTTGTGACCAGCGCTGCAGCGGCAAGCAACGTCAATCTGGGTATCAATATCCCCTGTGATTACTGTCAAAACAACCCACGGCTCGTTCAATCTTTGTACTGGAACGGGCTCAACAATGGCCAGGCCGCCATCAACTCTTTTAGATACGATGGCACAAGCATGACGACCGATGTGGTCAATACTTCGACAGGCGCAGTGTGGGGCCTGGCTTATCAACGTACAACCAAGCAACTTTTCTCGGCTGCATTGGTAAAACGACACACGGCTGTTGGCCCAGATGGGATCGGCGCCATCTATGTGACGAAAGATCCCGGCAGTGGAACAGCAACGACTTCTCTCTTGATCGATCTGGCGAGTGTCCCAGGCATCACGTTAGGCACACTCGCCTCACGCAGCGATCTCGGCGCTGCTGCGAACCCCTCACGGGATAGCGGTGTAATCGCACAGGTCGGCAAAATCGGCCTGGGCGATCTCGATATCGATGATGCAGGGCAAACCTTGTATGTGGTAAACCTGAACCAAAAAAACATCCTCCAGATCGACATTAGCGCTTTTGTGCAGACAGGAGCTTTGCCTGGGTCAACGCAGGTGAGTGTGCTGTCTTCTTATCCAGCGACTCCCTGCACCAATGGCACAGATCGTCCGTTTGCGCTCAAGTTTTATCGTGACAAGCTCTATTTAGGCGTAATTTGTGATGCTTCAAACGGAACCTCAGCAGATTTGGACGCCCGCGTGTACGCCTATCATTTTGCCAGTACGACCTGGTCAACTGCGCTGGGCCCCTTTGCATTGAACTACGCTCGAACTCCAGATCAAAGTGGATTGGGCGGCAATTTTAACCGTTGGACAGATACGATGGGCTCAGGCTGGGCCTATTTGTTGGGCAGTGATGGCGTTTATTATGCAACTAACCCGCAGCCGTGGCTGGCCGATATCGAATTTGACAACGATGGTTCAATGATTCTGGGGTTTATGGATCGCGCCGGCCATCAGTGGAGCAATTACACCTGGACCGATCTTGCAAACGACAACAGGTACGTCAGTGTACGCACTGCGGGTGAAATTCTACGCGCCTACAACGACAATGGAACTTTTGTGTTAGAAAACGCTGGCAAGACCAGCGATGGGAGAGGGTGTGGCACCGACAGCACTCGGTTGGGGCCAGGCGGCGGAGAGTACTACTGCGGTGAATCCTATGGTGTTGTAGACCACGCTGAGACATCCCACGGTGGTTTGGCCATGCTCCCTGGCAGCAATCAAGTTGTTCTTGCCGCAATGGATCCTGCTAATGACATTTTCGCTGGCGGCACCATCTGGTTGAACAATCAGACAGGGCAAAAGGAGCGCGGGATCAATCTCTATATCTCAGCTTGGACCGGTAGTGAATTGTTGGGCAAAGCTGCCGGGGTTGGTGATTTGGAATTGCTCTGCGATCCTGCACCCCTGGAAATCGGCAACCGGGTGTGGGAAGATCTGAACAACAACGGAATTCAAGACCCTGGTGAATCGGGCCTCAACGGGTTGACCGTGAGTCTGCAAGGGCCCACGGGCGTGGTGACTACAACGACAAGCGGCGACGGCAATTATTACTTCAACGCAAGCTTCAATACTACCTACACCATTACAGTGCCATCTCCCACTGGCTACTTCTTGGCCAGTGCGAATACAGGGGACTTGTCAGGTACGTCTGCGACAAGCAACGACGCAATTACAGATACGATTGACAGTGATGCGGTATTGAACAATGGCGTGGCAACACTGGTTTATACAACGGGTAGCGCTGGGCAAAGCAATCAGGGTCTCGATTTCGGTTTCAACCTGCCGGCGCAGTTCGGCGACCGGGTGTGGATTGAGAGCGACGCCGACGGCCTGGCCAGCACGGGCGTGATTACGCCGGTGGCCGGCATGGTGCTCACCGCGACCGGCGGCAGCACTGTCTACACCGCGACGACGAACGCCCAGGGTTACTACTCGTTCACGCTCCTCGCCGGCACCTACACGGTGACCTACAGCAGCGTGCCGTCGAGCTACGGTAATGTGGTGCCCAGCAGCACGCCGGGCGGCAGCAGCGAGAGCGGCAACGAAGGCAGCTACCAACAAGGCGGCAACCCGGACCAGAGCCATACTAACAATATGACGGTCACAGTGGCATCTGGCGAGGCCAACTGGAGCATTGACTTTGCCTTCAACCTGCCGGCGCAGTTCGGCGACCGGGCCTGGATCGAGAGCGACACCG
>JAPLGY010000457.1 GCA_026389955.1 Caldilinea sp.
CAACTCCAGGTCGGGGACAGGGTGGTTGTCGGGGCTGGGGGGGTCATTCCAGCAGATGGCATCGTGGTCCAGGGTGCTGCTGCTGTGGACCAGCACATCCTGACGGGAGAAGCGCAGCCGGCGGAAAAGGGGGTCGGCGCGTCGGTCTTTGCCTCGACGGTGGTCATCTCTGGGCGAATTTTGGTCCAGGTGGAGCAGGCTGGGCAGGCAACGGTTGTGGCCCAGATCGGTCAGATCCTGAACCAAACGGCCGAGTACAAGTCTTCTCTTCAACTTCGTTCTGAGGAACTGACCAACCAGACCGTCTTGCCCACGCTGATTTTGGGGGCGATGGTGTTGCCGTTCGTCGGCCCCTATGCTGCGGTTGCTGTGTTGAATTCCCATTACAAATACAAAATGAACATTGTGGCGCCCATTGGGATTTTGACCTTTCTGAACTTGATGTCTCGCCATCAGATCCTTATCAAGGATGGACGCACCTTAGATCTGTTGAACCAGGTCGACACATTGGTCTTTGACAAGACGGGGACACTGACCGAGGAACAGCCCACCGTCGAGAAGATTCATGTGTATGCTGCGTACGATGAAGTGCAGGTGCTGGCTCTGGCGGCTGCTGCCGAACATCGGCAGAGTCACCCGATCGCCCGGGCGATTCTGCAGGAGGCTGTGCGTCGGCAGCTTTCTTTGCCCGACATCGACGAGGCCTCCTATCGGGCTGGGTATGGGGTTTCTGTGCGGCTGGACGGGCAGCCTGTGCGTGTGGGCAGCCGGCGTTTTTTTGAGATGGAAGGAATCTCCATTTCAGAGTCGATGGAGGCCCTGTGGGTGCAGTGCAGCACGACGGGCCATTCGCTGGTGCTGGTGGCGTGCGGCGAACAGTTGATCGGTGCTGTCGAGTTGCGTGCCACTGTCCGGGCCGAAGCCCGGCAGGTTCTTGGAGAACTGCGTCGGCACGGGCGAATCCGGACGTTTTATCTGATTTCAGGCGATCACGAGCTTCCAACGCGCAAGCTGGCCCAGGAACTGGGGATCGACCATTATTTTGCCGAGACATTGCCAGAAGCCAAGGCTGCGCTGATCGCGCAGCTGCAGGCGGAGGGCCGGTTTGTCTGTTTTGTCGGGGATGGGATCAACGACTCGATTGCTCTGAAAAAATCACAGGTGTCTGTCTCTTTGCGGGGGGCTTCTGCGGTGGCCACCGACACGGCCCAGATCATTTTGATGGACGGCACCCTCAAGCACCTGAACCAGCTGTTTGTGCTGGCGCAGCAGTACGACACCAACGCCAAAATCGGATTTGCGACCCAACTGATCCCGATGGGGGTCGGGATGGGAGGGGCCCTGTTTGCGCATGTGGGTCTGAGCACGACGATCTTGTTGGGGTATGGGGGGCTGCTGGTCGGAGTGCTCAACTCGCTGTTGCCCCTGCTGCTCCACCGTTGGCAGCAGGGGGCAGCAGACGGCCGCTTTATGGCTGGGCAGCCACTGCTGCCGACGATGGAACCGCAGCAACAGCAGCGGAGGAGGGGGCGGCTGTGGCGTTCTGTGCAGCGCGCCGTGGGCGGTGCGCATAGAGTGCTGCGGTCGCCAGGCCTGCATAGTTGAAGAGAATGGAATAGACCAACCCCAGATGAATGAAGACAGTCGTGCCGATGTCCGCCCAGTCGAAACCGATCGGGGTCTGGAGGTTGAAGCGCTGCGTGCGGCTGTAGTTGGAGGCCAGGTCGACGAAGTGCGCCAGCGCGGTCAGGTCTCCTTCCATCAGGTGAACCTGGGCAGGGCTGTGGGCCAGGGCTGCTGAGCTTCGCCAGGCTACGGCCACAGTGGTGCAGGAGAGGAGCGCGCTGTCGTCTTCTTCGCTGGCGGCCCCGATGTAGCAGATCGAGCGCCCGCTCTGTTGCAGGGTCTGCAAGAAGGAGAGCCGTTTTTCGGTGGAGCCAGCAGAGACCGCCACAGCGCAGTCGATCTGATCGAGCAACGGCAGGAACGTATCGTCGTTGTCGAGCAGACAGTAGACAGAGAGGGGGTGGGAGGTCTGTGGTCCGTGTGCGCGCAGTGCATCGACCGCAGCGGACAGGGATGCACAGGCGGTGGCATCTGCCAGCACCTGTGCGTCGATGACGAGGGTGTCGATCTGTGCGGCTGTTTCCAGGACATGGGGGTCTTTGACAAGAATGCCCTGCTGTGCGGCAGCCAGCAGGGTTTTGCGGACGGTAAACGGTCCCAGTGTATTCAGGTGAGCGCCAAAGCCGGTCGTCAAGAAGGCAGCTGCCCGGTTGACGCCCAGCCAGGGCAAGGTCAGCACAAAGCTGGCCAGCATCCAGGGGGCCATCTGCCGGATACCAGCCTGTCCTCTCTGCTGGGGGATGCTGAGGACACCGGCGGCATCCAGCAAAATTTGTCGAACTGTCTCTCGATCGGCCTCTGCGACCCATTCCAGCGATTCAATCTCCTTGCTGAACTCAACCTGGGACTGGGTAAAAAACTTTTGGCTGGTCGCCTGCAACAGGGCATTCAGCGTCAGGATGAAGTCGTAGCGCAGTGCCAGGCAGAGCAGGAGGCGCGTGGCGTCGAGCACCTGGTTGTCGATGCGCCGTTCGTTCTGGAGAGTGTGCAGGGCCCCGCGGAAGGTAGGCCCAAAGGTAGAAAGGGCGAGCAGCATCCCGGTCAGGCTCAACCAGGGCTGCACCAGGGCGATCCCTGCGACGGCGGTTCCGAGCGAAACCGAGGAGACGGCCAGCAGCTGGTTTTTGCGGTGCACTTCCAGCTCGAGGTTGTCGGTGGCAAGGGGACGGCTGAGGTGGGTCAGCCAACGTTTGGCCTGGACGCGCCAGGGTTTTGGGGGGGGCAGGCGGTCGCCGGCCTGGATCAGGGCCAGGCGGGAACGCTCCAAGAGTGAAACCTGTGCTGGGTGACTCATTCAATTCTCCGGTGCGCTTCCTCCCCTCTTCAGAGGGGAGGAGCTTGTGGACAAGGATGTTTCTGATATTTTGGAAATTCTGGCTCAAGCGGCGAGCAAGGAATGCCAGTGTTCGAGATAATGTTCGTAGCTGTTGGCGATCAGCCCGTTGACGGGGGGTTCGCCGTCTGCTCCTGGGCGTACCCATTCGGGCCACTCCAAGGTGAGGAGTGCGGCGCGCACTGCAGCGTGCACGCGCTGGGCCTCGTCCAGCACGACATCGAGCGGCAGCTGTTGGGTTCGCGCTTCGTCTGCGGCGTTGATCGTATCGATCTGTTCCAGCGGGTCGCTGCCGGGTTCTAACTGGAAGAGGACATGTGCGGCTTCGCCGCCGACCAGGTGGCGAAGCAGGTAGGTCTCCCACAGGGTAAGGTGGGCCAGATGGAGTTTGGGGGACCACCCGCCGTCGATCGGGGTCTCCATGGCCTGGCTGTCCAGCTGGGCCAGCAGGGTCTGCAGGCGTGCCCATTCGCGGTCGACGCGGGCGAGCAGATCGGCCGGGTCGGCTGGGAGCTTGTGGTACTGGGCGGCCAGGGTCTGACGAATCTGGAGGAGATGTGCTGCGCCATGGGCGGCATAGATGCGCAGGAGGGTGGCGAGCGTCACCTGGCCGATTTCGGGGTGGAGGCCTGCGCGCTGCCAATCGTTCTCTTCCAGCGCGTTCCAAAAGTCCATCCAGCGGGTGTGCAGGCCATCCAGCAGCGCCAGCGAGCTGTGGACTGCGGCTGTCTGGCTGTCGGCCAGGGCTGCCCACCGGTCCTGGTTGTAGGGTTTGAGTGTGGGTTCTTCCTCGGTCAAAATGAGTTTGCAGCGGAGAAAACTGTTCATATGCGAATCGGCCAGGTGGTGAAGATTTTGAGCCACCGACCATTCGCCGGCAAGAAAGGGTGTAGTCAGCTCGTGTTCGTCTACCGTTGCGGCCAGGCGGGCCAGCTGGCGGGGGAGGCGGGCCAAGGCATCGAGCTGGGTCTGACGGAGAAGCAGCTGTTCAGACTGTGCAGACATGA